>CAZHLQ010000212.1:0-2870 GCA_964533235.1 uncultured Gudongella sp.
TTATTTAAGAGGTATGTCATGGAAATTGACACAAAAAAACAGGACGAGAATTTTCGTCCTGTTTCAAGGTTATAATTACATTACTTTATCAAGCGCCTGCTTAAGATCTGCAACTATGTCGTCTGCATGCTCAAGTCCGATCGATAGTCTTACAAGTCCTTCAGAAATACCTGCTTCTGCTCTTTCCTCTGGTGTATATGGTGAGTGAGTCATTGAAGCTGGGTGCTGAATTAGTGTCTCTGTGTCTCCAAGGCTTACTGCCAGGGTACAAAGCTCAACTGAATTCATAAGAGTTTTTCCAGCTTCGAAACCACCCTTAAGCTCGAATGCTATCATAGCTCCTGGAAGCATCATTTGCTTCTTGGCAAGTTCATATTGTGGGAAGCTCTTTAGTCCTGGATATAGTACCTTTTCAACTGCAGGGTGCGCCTCAAGGAATTCAGCAACTACCTGTGCGTTTGAGCAGTGTTTTTCCATTCTTAGGTCAAGTGTCTTCATACCTCTGTTGATAAGCCATGCGTCGAATGGGCTCATTGAAGCTCCGGTCATGTCCTTAACGCCGAATAGTCTTACCTGATCGATAAATTCCTTCTTGCCTACTGCGAAGCCTGCTATAACGTCTCCGTGTCCATTTAGGTATTTGGTTGCTGAGTGAACGACTACGTCACAGCCAAGGTCAAGCGGTCTTTGAAGGTATGGCGTACAGTATGTGTTGTCTACAACTACGATACAGCCTTCAACCTCATGAGCGATCTTAGCTATCTCAGCAAGGTCAGAAATATTCATGTTAGGGTTTGCCGGGCTCTCAAGGTATACAAGCTTTGTATTTGGCTTCATAGCCTTTCTTACGTTCTCTGGATCTGATGTATCTACGAAGTCAACTTCAACGTTGAACTTTGATATTCCATGGTTAAGGAATGCAAATGTACAGCCGTAAAGAGTCTTAGCTGCTACTATGTGGTCGCCGCCTCCTACTTGTGTCCAGATAACTGAGGTTATCGCTCCCATACCTGACGACATAACGATAGCTGCTTCAGCATTCTCAAGATTTGCCAGCTTTTCTTCTACTTGAGTGCAGGTTGGGTTTCCAAGTCTTGAGTATATGTAGCCTTCTTCCTCCATTGCGAATCTTCTTCCGCCTTGCTCTGCTGAGTCGAAGATAAAGGTTGATGTTTGGTAAATAGGTGTCGCCAATGCACCAAACTCATTCTTTTGGTAGCCTGCGTGTACTGCTCTTGTTGAGAAATTCATTTTGCTCATTTTTTCCTTGTTCATCTGAATCCTCCCTTTATATTAGTAAATAGTTAATAGTGAACAGTGAATAGTGAATAGTTAACCACTCTTGCTTATGCCATACTTTTTCATCCTGTTTATAAGTAGCGTATGAGTAACTTTGAGCTCTTTTGCTGCTTCCCTGATACTCTTTGTGTTTTCAATAGCTTGTGCTATAAGTCGCTTTTCCAGATTCTCTACATTCTCTGAAAGCGAGGCGCCGGTCGCCATCCCTTCAGGCAATAGATCATAGTTGATTATTATGTCCTGCTCTGTTATCTCTCGTTTTGATGAAAGTGCTACTGCTCTTTCCAGCACATTTTGAAATTCTCTTACGTTTCCTGGCCAGTTGTAGTTGATAAGCTTTCTGACTGCCCTTTGGTCAACGCCAGATATTGACTTGCCATACCTATCTGAGTGGATCCTTAAAAAGTGCTCGATCAGTATGGGGATATCCTCTTTGCGTTCTCTAAGGGGTGGTATTGAGATATTGAAGATGTTGATCCTAAACAACAGGTCCAGCCTGAATTCTTTGTTTCTCACCATCTCGTCGATATTTTGATTGGTGGCTGAAATAAGCCTTACATCAATGGGTATCTCTCTGGTTCCTCCAACTCTTCTTACCTTTTTTTCCTGTAATACTCGGAGAAGCTTTGCCTGAAGGTGAGGTGCCATTTCGCCTATTTCATCGAGAAAGATGGTCCCATTCACAGCTACTTCAAATATCCCTGCCTTTCCATCCTTAGTTCCTCCCGTGAAGGTACCCGGCTCATACCCGAATAGCTCGCTTTCCAGAAGCTGATCCGGAAGCGCTGCACAGTTGATGGCTATAAAGGGCTTTCCTTTTCTAGTACCTTCGTTGTGGATCGCTCTTGCAAAGAGCTCTTTTCCAGTTCCGCTTTCTCCGGTTATTAGAACCGGGGAATCGGATGAGGAATAAAGCTTGCCCTGATTTATGACATCCAGCATCTTATTGCTTTCACCGACGATGTCATCAAAGGAAATCGGGTTGTCGTAGCGACTAAAAACGCTTGACTTGTCTGCATCATAAAAGGATACCAGATACCCGGTTGGCCCTTTCTCCTTGCTCTTTATGTATTGAAGACTGGTTTCAAAGAGCATATTGCCAATTTGAAGCCTTTCCTTCGAAATGGGCTTTTTCCCTTTATCTTTCTTTAACCCTTCCAGCAATACTTCATATTCCGTCAAGTATTTCCTTATGTCGACTCCGGTGATATCCTTCCCTTCAGATCGGAATACCCTTTCAGCAGTAAAGTTGTTTATGTATCTGATATCTCCGCTCCTGCTTAGTACTGCCACGCCATGAGGTATTATGTCGATGACGTTTTTCATCTCAGTATCCTTTTCTTCAAAGGGCAGAAGATCTATTTCCTCTACTTTTTCGAAGCTGTCTAAAAGGTACAGATCTCTCTTTATGGCATCCCAGGCATCGTCGGATATAGGGTGGATATTTAGATAGCAGACATAGGTGTATACCTCCATCCAGATAATAGGCGCATTGTGGTCGTGAAGAACGGATAATGTCCTAAACGTCAGATGAGGAATGTCCTTTGTAAAGGTCAGCTTTACTTTTCTGC
>CAZHLQ010000213.1:0-2146 GCA_964533235.1 uncultured Gudongella sp.
CGATACCCACATCTTTTTGTGGTACATCACCGCTGATCGTCAGCTCAAGCCTGATACCCGTGATCTAATTCGAGATCCGGCGAATCGCGTCTATCTCAGTCCAGTCTCGCTGTGGGAAGCCCTCGTCAAGCATCGGTTAGGCAAGCTACCGCTTCCGGAGCACCCTGAGATTTATCTCGCCACACAACGCGCTCGTCACGGTATCGAAACCCTCGCGTTGGATGAAGCCAGTGTACAGCGTCTTGCGACTTTACCAGACCATCATCGCGATCCGTTCGATCGAATGCTGATTTGCCAAGCGCAAGAACACGGTTTAATGTTGATAACTGTCGATACAGTGATCCCCCTGTATCCTGTGACAACGCTGTAAAATGTATTTATTTTCCATATCAAGGGTTAAAACCACCGGCTTTAGCCGGTCAGCTTTCAGCTACGATGCTCCGGGCTAGCGGCTCAAACGCTGAAAAGACCAGACGTATCAGGTTCGTCATTTGTTCTGATATGTGCTCTTTAAGCGCCGGGCGCGATACGGGTGGACTTTCAGTCCCCCGCGCCCGGCGCGAACCCACCAGCTTTAGCTGGTGGTTGTTCAGTTTTCTATTCTGATTCCGCGAATCAGACTAACAATTAACGCTTGAGCGCAACGCCAACAGAACAGCCAACTTGCCCGTGAAAAGCTGATTCAGAGTGCGGTCAGCAAAGAACGTCGGCGAGAATTGGATCTGTACAAGAACTATGCGCAAGATCCGGACTTCAGACGTGCGTTTGATGCGTCGATTACCCGATTGCTGGAAAAAATGGATCGTTTGGGTGCGATGCTTTGAGGTTTTTCAGGGGGTAATCAGCCACAAAGTTGGTAAGCAATATTGCAGCCGCACTGATTTTTAGCATTTTGAATTCACTTCATACACAATTTCATGTATGATCCCTTGATCGTAACACACGATTAAAGGGATAGCTCATGGACTCACGCGAACTCACCAACCAGATCGGCGAACGGTTACGGGCCGAACGCAAGGCCCAGGATCTGTCCCTGGCTGACCTTTCGGAGCGCACGAACGGGCAACTGAGCAAGTCCCGGATCAGTAACTATGAGCAGGGCATCCGGCGCATGGGACTTGAGGAATCACGAATCCTGTCCGAAGCGTTGGGGACGGCCAGCCCCATGTATCTGCTGTGTCTTGAGGATGAGCGCGAGATCGAGACGCTACGACACTGTTTCCTCAACACCAATCCCATCGGTCGACGGCTAATGTTGACGATGGCCAAGGAGATACACGATACTCATTCAGCGGTTTCAATGGAAAGCGATGCTTCGTCTGAGAACGTGAACTAGGAGCAGGAGCCGATCAAGCGCAGTTAGTAACGATCCACAAAAAGCCACTACACACGTTTTAAACTTCTATATTGATCTAGAATTTCATTTATCTCAGGTGCAAACAATTTAATATAGTTATCGCTAAGTCCTCTTGTTCCGCTTGGGTGAGGGAGTGAAACAACAATCACACGCTCAAAGCCTTGAAATCCTATTTTAAACTTTCGACCCTCGAAAGGTTTCGACCGGATGCACAGCGGAGAAACTTCAATGCCGAATATTTTAGAGAAGTGGTTTTTAATGATAGGGTTTTGCAAAAAATGAATTTGCTTCGCACCCATAAAAATGAGTATAGAAGGACGAAAAGCATCCATAAGACTTAAAAAATTTCCAGAATTTTTTTCAGAGAGGAATTTATCGTAGTCACTGACATATGTTCCTTGACTATCACACCAGTTTGTTTTAAGTAGACATTTATCAAATGGACTGAAACCATCATCAATGCCAAGCGAATGACCGAAAAACCCAAACCATTTTATTATTCTAAGGTCATATGGCGAATCATATATTTTCGACTTGCTGTAGAAAGTGTTAATTTCCAGCTTCTTTTTTTCTATTTCATCTTTGTGGTTCTTTTCGAGGTGTTGATCGTGTTTGCTATACCCCCATTCGTAGCCGCATAAAATTATGCCATTTTTATCGTTAAAACCTGGAAAAAATTGAGTTTCCAACGCTAAAAATAGTTTCATTATATGGATTATTTTTCATAGTGATGAAATCAATATTTATGAATTTGCGGCCTTGATCGTGTGATCTTGGACTTAATTAGCG
>CAZHLQ010000214.1:0-1711 GCA_964533235.1 uncultured Gudongella sp.
CCTCCAAGGTCTTTCTGTGAGGAAGCTTTGAAAGCTTTGTTCTGGTTTCTTCGCTTCTTCTTTTTCTATCTGTGAGTTCTTCATTTAGAAGATCTGAAAGGAAGGTCAGATAGGTGAATTCCTTTTTTGCAGCTTCTTCTAGTTTGGCCTCAAGAATCTGACTTCCAACCTTAAGGCCAAGCAGTTCCAAAGACTCATGGGCTTTTTCAATTTCAACCATTGGCACTCACCCCCATAACTTCATCGTAAAAAGCCAAGGGTCTCTTATCTACAATCAATGTGTCTGATTTAATCCCATAAGCCATGGGGAATGCTACTCCCTCTTTTTCAGCAAGTCCTTGATACTGACCTCTTAAGAAGACTATTTTACCTGATGTGTGTTCTATCTTACGGCACAATATCCTGAATTCTCCGTCATAGACTTCAAAATTGCCTCTGATTGCTCTTACTCTAACTTCACGGTTGCTGTATTGCCAATCTACTCCATATCTTACGCCATCATAGCTTACAAATCCGTCTCGGGTGACTTTGCGGATCTCCCACCTATAACCATCTCTTGTGGATGCCTCGGGCAAGGGTAGGAGTGGCTCTTTTGCAAGTGCTTTTAGAGGTATTTCTCCTGTTGTTCCATGTATTTTACTGTCTGCTTTCTTGCACCATTCTATTGCTTGATTGTTTAGATCCTCAAGATCTATGAACTTTCTACCGGGTAGGAAATTATCTTTTACAAAGTGAACCAGTCTTTCTACTTTATCTTTTGTCTGTGGTCTTCTTACTCTGCAAAGCTTTGGAACAAAGCCCATGTCTGCAGCGAATTCTGAAAATCTTGTGTGAAAGATTGCTTTTCCTGATTCGACCCTTATTACTACTGTCTTCATATGGTCTGTCAGAACTGTTTCTGGAACGCCTCCGAAATACTCAAATGCATTAAGCATGCATCTCACAAGACTGTAATAATCGCATCTCTTTGTGAATTCTACATATTTTGCTCTTGAATTGCCCATAATCATGATGAATGCAGGAGTTTTATGACTCTTTCCTTCCCCGTCTACATAGTGGACAATGCCCCAGTCCATCTGAGCCTGTTTCCCAGGAGGCGTCTCGTATCTTTCCACTGCTTTACGGGTATTTAGGGGCCGAAAAGGCTTTATGTAATCTTTGATAATTGTTATTCCACCGTCATATCCCTTTTCTTGAAGCCTTTCAAAGATTACTGAGCAATTTAATATCCCATGCTTCAAGTAATTTTCAATGTCCTGCTTGAAAGGATCAAGTTTTGAACCTTTCGATTTTCCTGATAATCCATGCTTCAGAGTTTTTCCACGGTTATCAATGTATTTCTTTGCTGTGTTTTCTGCTATGCCCAGCTCCTTTGAGATGGCATACGGACTCTTGCCCTGGTCTGATTTTTCGCGTATCATAGTAATTAGCCCACTCCTTATCATTTAGTACCTCCATAAAAGTATTCGCCATACTTCTATGGTATTCATTTGGTAGGTGTGGGTCAATTTTAAACCGGCTTTTTGCTTCAATTATATCCCGGCGATGACACACTGATTCAACAAACATGTAAATAGGGATAAAATGACGGAGATGAGCATAATGGCATCTCCGTATTTTTTACAACCCATCTATTATTTGACACTTACAATCAGCCTTTGCTATCTGCTTTTCCAGGCGCATTAACTTGTGGTTGTCCTGAGCCTCTATC
>CAZHLQ010000215.1:0-1501 GCA_964533235.1 uncultured Gudongella sp.
CCGTCAACTATTCTGATGTCCACAGCTTTATGGGAATAGCCCACAGCCTTATGGTACAACGCTTCGGCTACTTTGGAATCCGCATGTTCTTTCCCTCTTCTTAACGCCTCCTTAAACTCTGGATGAGTCTGTTTCCATTTATCAATGGTATATATAGAAACTCCGAATGCGGTAGCTAAATCCGCATCTCTCAAGCCTAAAAGGCATAATTCAAACGCCCTTTCAGATATAGTATCGTTCCACGGCTCTGTTACTACAGCAGGTCTACCTGATTTTCTGTATGCCATACGTTACATACACTCCCTTCAGAATTGGTTTCTATTATATACGATTTTTCGGATATTACAGGTGGTTTTGCAATAGTATATATCCTTAACCGTTGAATGTCAATCAAAAGACTCTATTGTATTACAAACAGGACGCTTGACTAATCAAATATGGTATGAGAGAATAACATCATCGCAAGAGAGCGACGCAATCCAACACACCTTGACAACTGAGATTCCAGCACAAGCAAACCACCTATAGGAGGGATAGCAGAATGCAAATAATGGAAGTTGAAACCGCGTTCGCGCTTCAAGTAGGAAACCAGCTTACCCCGTCTTTCAGCTGGAGAAGTTATCCAGAGCATATCGCGATTATGGCATTCAAATCGAAAATAGAAAGGCCGAAATGGACGAAAATACTCCAGACCTGGCACCCTAGCTGGGAAATTGCAGAGCATAACCTTCACAACGGCCTGATCTCTAACTTCTGGAGGCCTACCATCGTCAACGACAAAATTGTTGGATGGACTAGCACGCCGGGCACAGGACAGACTCTTTCCGAATGGCAGTGAACAAACGGAACACCGTAGGCGATCTTTTCATTCAGGTTTTAATACTAGCCCTATTGGGCATCTGGTACGAATAAAGGAGGGCAAGATAATGGCAATCAGGAATTTTTGGGTAAGGTCAGAAATTGAAGGTAGGAAAACTTTGCTTGCGGGTGGTCCCAGAAGTAAAACGGGAGAGATGGCCACGGATCTTTTCGTAAAGGAAAATGGTGCACCAAATAAGATACTTCGTATAACTTGCATTCCTCAGGAAGATGGGACGCTAAGAATACGGGTTTACAATGCGGACCATTGCACCATTTTCGATCATACGTATAATCCTCAGGAGGAAAGGTAAATGAAAATCACGCCTGAAGACTACCAGTACCTGAAAGAGGAAATGGCTAAATTTCTTGCTACTACGCCAGAAGAAGAAGCTATTGGGTATGCCAAATGGATAAAAGGACGAGGCGACTACAAAGATTTTAGGAGAAGGATCCTATTCTATATGTTTGGTTTTGTAAACAGAAAAAATGATTTTGCCATATCCAGTTTGTTTTACAGTAAGGATTACAATGACGACCATATCTATACTGCCCTAAAGGTATTGGAGAAGGAGTTTTCTATCCTAGAAAGGATGGTGCGGGTATGAAACATTGGGAAAATGCTAAAATGGAGATCTTCGGC
>CAZHLQ010000216.1:0-1774 GCA_964533235.1 uncultured Gudongella sp.
ATATAAATAAATACTCCGTAGAAAGGTGGGCAGACCTTGAGACATGGTCATATAGGACAGCCCAAAGCCTCACTCCAGGGCTTAAGGCCAACTACGGAGTTGATTACGTCAAGATATTTGACGTAGTCGATTCATTAAGAAGTTCTTATGGTAAAGAAATTTACCATATGCTAAGAGAAGGTCTTAGCAAAGAGAACTTCCAAAATAAATTCGAAGCCATTGCTTCGGATTATCATACAAAGCTGATGGTTTTATCGGCTGAATATGGTCTAGATTTAGTTGCTATTGCTGCTTATGACAGTAGCAACAAAGATGTAGACAAAAACGATAAGACCAGTTCTAGCTTTGTATGGAACTGTTTCTTTGAGGAGTTCCTGGCTACATTGGAATTCTTCAAAGGGCAATCTGTGAACAGTAGGATTTACAGTATTGCCTTAAAAGATTCATTAACCTATGAAAGGTTTACTGCTGGGGGTCTCGGCACAGTAGTAAACCATGAGGTTTTCCTAGATGGAATATCTATAGGAACCACTTCGTTAGAAGATGGTAGATATAATATATCCATCATAGATGGAAAACCTTATATTGAAGTAGAGGCAGTGAGTTCTACCGTTGAAGAACTTACTGCAAGTCTTAAAGGGATTACCTTCCCTATATTAGGTTTTGGGTTTAACCCAGACCTAGTGACAGGCGAGGGTAATCTCACAAGAACAAATGTTGTTAGTTATATAGAAAGTGATATAGCTAACAACATAGTGGAGACGAGAGAAATCATGTTAAATGGTAACTCTTCTCCACGAATTGCCTGCTATATTAAGATAGCAGGTGGGAAGATGTTAATAGGCACTATTCCTTATGACGAAAAGCTGCTTATGAATGCTTTAGATAATAAAGTATTTAGAGTAGTTGTGTTGGAAGAGGGTAGTGCCTCTAGAATTATGGTTAGAGTAGAGGAGGTCCTTGAGGACCTTCTCGGCTAACCGAGAAAGGAGTGTTCATTGTGTTAGTTAAAATATTTTGCGACGGTGCTTCGTCGAACAATCAGGATAGCAATAAGAGGGTTGGAGGTTATGCAGCCCTCGTGTATATTAAAAAAGACAACACTGTTATATCTAAGACAGTCAGTGGTACTGTCAAAGGTGCCACAAATAACCATATGGAATTGATGGCGGCCCTTGAGGGACTTAAGTCAATTCCAGAAAACGTGAAAAAAGACTGTGAAGTCTTAATCACGTCAGATAGTAAATACGTTGTTGGTATTTTCACCGAGTGGATACTTAAGTGGAAAGCCAACAACTGGACAAAGAAAGGAGGCGTAATAGAAAACATAGACATCATTAAGGAAATAGACAAGATTATTGCCTCCTTTAAGGAGGTTAAATTTGAATATCAACCAAGGTGTTCAAATGAATGGTTGGCAGAGGCGGATAGAATTGCCTCTGCACAAACCAAATTATAATAGATGGGCGTCTTCCGACGCCTGTCGCAAATAAATTTAAAGGAGTGGTAATGATATGAAAAATATCGTCATAATAAACGAGCAACATACGTTGCTCGAAGAGCAAGAAAGAATACTCACTGAGACTTTCGGTGAGTATGAATTATTAAAAGTCCCAGCTGATGGCTGGAACTTAAACGAGATGCGAGAAATCGCATCTTCATTAGAATTCGATAGTTTAGTATTTTGTTCACCAATCCCAGTATTATTAGGATTGATGGCAAAAAAAGAGGAAGGCAAAGTGTTTGTCTTCCATAATGACATTAGGGAGAAAAA
>CAZHLQ010000217.1:0-7253 GCA_964533235.1 uncultured Gudongella sp.
ATTAATGACATTTTTTGGGTTTTAAATTTGATCCCTTCCGTAGGATCCGCAAAATCAAGGAAAGGAAATTCCTTTTCACGAATTATTAATACATGGTTTGCTCGAACTGCACCTACCCTGTAAACGAGGTCTGTTATTTTCATGTCAATATTATATAATCTAAACCCCTGATCTGTTATCTCGAAATCATACGGTGATGTGGAGGGCAAGCCTGCTCCAAAGGATTGAAAAATTGTTTCCTTTAGAACTATGTCCCCGGATTGAATTTCATAGATCTCCCATACTGGGGTCAACTGGACGGAATGCGTGTACTTTACAGTAAAAAATCCCCCATCTCCTAATTTCCAGGACCTGAGCAATTCACCGGTCCTCATGTCTGAGGCTGTGAGAAAGTCCATCTGATAAAGGGAAGAAAATAATAAAAGTATGATTGCAGCCGCTGTAAGTATTTTAAAGAATAGTGGAAAGGTACTGATACCATCAGTACCTTTCCTGTAGCTTCTATTGAACACTTCTTACTTTATTCCCATCTCATCGTAGTATTTTTGTGCTCCTGGATGGACGTCTATCGGCATACCAACAAGTGCTGTTTCAAGCTTTATGTCATTTCCTCTTGCATGAGTATCAATAATGACTTGTCTTTGTTCGTACATGCTCTTAGTCATGTTATAGACTAGGTCTTCGCTCAGGTCCGCGGGAACTATAAGCATTGCCATTACTGCCGCTGCTACTACGTCTTCAGTTTGTCCCTTGTAGCTGTCTGCAGGTATTACTACCTCTGCGTAGAATGGATACTTAGCATTTAACGCTGCGATCTTGTCGGAGTCTATAGCTACGACTACGATGTCAGCTGTTTGAGTTACTTCAGTTACTGCTGATGTTGGAACTGCTCCTGTTACGAAAGCAGCATCGATCTGCTTGTTCTTCAACTGGTCAGCTGCTTCGTTGAAGGATAGGTAGTCTGCTTTTGCAAGGTCATCATAGGTCAAGCCGTATTCAGCAAGCATTTGTCTTGCATTTACCTCAGTACCTGATCCAGGTGCGCCAACTGCAACCTTCTTGCCTGCTAGATCAGCAAGGTTCTTTATTCCTGATTCAGCAGTTGCTATAACCTGAGTTACCTCTGGATAAAGCATAGCCATTCCTCTGATATTTGTTATTTTATCTTTTCCATCAAAGCTTTCTGTTCCTGTCCATGCATAATAAGTAACGTCATTTTGTGCGAAAGCTACTTCTGCTTCGCCTTGAGCGACCAGGTTTACGTTCTCAACAGATGCTCCTGTTGATTGAGCGTTAGCAGTAACTCCTGGGATATTCTCATTGAATATCTTAGCCATTGCGCCGCCAAGTGGGTAATATGTTCCGCCTGTTCCGCCTGTAGCAATTGATAGGAATACGTTCTCAACCGGTGGTGCAGGAGTTTCTGCTGGAGTCTCAGCTGGTGTTTCTGCAGGTGTTTCAGCTGGAGCCTCTGGAGCCTTAGGTGCGCATCCAATCAGCATAGTCATAGTAAGTACTAAAACCATCATCAAAGATAAAATCTTTTTGTTCATATTCATCCCCCTTTTTTGTTTGTGCTGACTCAAGCTACTTCTTTATCAAAGTAGCTTCGTAAATACATTATAACTCATGAAAGGGCTAAATTCCATAAAAAATTTATTGAATTGTTGAAATATTTGATAATTAAGCCACTTTTGGCAATAATTTGAGAAAAATCCAGGCTGGAGAACGCTCCAGCCCGAAAGTCATATCTATTTTGTTATTCTTTCTACTCCACCCATATACTTTTTAAGAGCCTCTGGTATGACAACAGTTCCATCTGCTTGCTGGTAGTTCTCCAGTATTGCGGCGAACGTCCTTCCAACAGCAAGGCCTGACCCGTTTAATGTATGAAGGTATTCAACCTTCCCAGTTTCTTCGCTCCTGTATCTTAGATTTGCTCTTCTTGACTGAAAATCCTCAAAATTGCTGCAGCTTGAAATCTCAACATACCTGTTATAGCTTGGCATCCAGACCTCAATGTCATAGGTCTTTGCCGATGAGAAGCCTAGATCTCCGGTACTGAGCATTACTACCCTGTATGGTATTTCCAAACGCTTCAGAACTTCCTCAGCGTTTGCAGTAAGCGTCTCCAGCTCCTCGTAGGATTTTTCCGGATGAGCAAACTTGACCATCTCTACCTTGTCAAACTGGTGGTTTCTTATCAAACCTCTTGTATCTCTTCCTGCTGACCCGGCTTCAGCTCTGAAGCATGGAGTGTATGCAGTAAAGTATACAGGCAGGTCCTCCTCTTTGAGGATCTCGTCCCTTAGGAGGTTGGTCAATGGCACCTCTGCTGTAGGAACCAGGAAAAAGTCCTTTGCAGGAACGTGGAACATATCCTCCTCAAACTTTGGAAGCTGCCCTGTACCTATCATGCTGTCCCTATTTACCATATATGGGGTTGCCATCTCCATATATCCATGGTTCTCAGTATGGAGGTCCAACATAAAGTTTACTATTGCTCTTTCAAGTCTAGCGCCAGTTCCCCTGAATACGCTGAATCTGGCCCCTGATATCTTTGCGGCTCTGTCAAAATCAAGTACCCCCAATTCTGTACCCAGATCCCAGTGGGCTTTAGGTTCAAAATCAAATTGTCTTGGCTCTCCCCATTTTCTCATTTCCACATTGTCAGCATCTGATTCGCCTTCTACGACTGTCTCATGGGGTGTGTTTGGGATCTGCAGAAGTAGGGTCTTCATTTCATCGTCTATATCTTTAACCTTTGCGTCCATTACCTTGACTTTTTCTGCAAGCTCTTTCATCTCTTCAAATATTGGAGCTACGTCCTTGCCTTCCTTTTTAAGCCTTGGAACCTCTTTCGATACTCTGTTCTGTTCGGCCTTCATCTCCTCAACCTGAACAAGAACTGCCCTTCTCTCCTCGTCAAGCTTCAACAGCTGCTCGATAGGAAAGCTTCCGTGCCTCTTTGCCAATGCCTTTAGTACTCCCTCTGAATCCATCCTGATCCTTTTGATATCCAGCATAATATCCCTCCTTAAAATAAAAAAACCCGTCCCCATGGTTAGGGACGGGATTATACCCGCGTTGCCACCCTAGTTGACCGAAATCGGTCCACTCAAAGCACTATTGCTCAGGGCTGGATTCGACAGCTGATCCTTCCGGTTTACACCCACCACCGGCTCTCTACGAGGAGTTACTGTGTACTTTTTCCCTTCTTCACAATATTTAATTAAAGCTTATTATATAGCACACTGAACGTTTGTGTCAACACTTATTCATTGTACTCTTTGATTGCTATTGTCTTAGGCTCTTCCATCCTCTTGATACCCAGCTTTAAAGCTGCTTTTTTATATATCTCAGGATCTCCGGATGTATATATTTCAACTCTACCACATCCGTCTCTTTCCAAAATCTCCATGTCGTGGAGCTGAGCCCTAATTGCCTTTGCCTGTTGGAAGCCTGGATTTATGTAGTTAAGCGATGGATCAATGTCGAGAAATATGTCTTCTACTATCGGGTAATGTGTGCATGCCAGTACTATATTGTATACCTCTCCTTTTCCCTTTATGCTGTCCAGGTGAAGCTTTACGGTGTCATATGTAATCTGACTTTCGAATTCACCGCTGTCGATAAGAGCGGCAAGATTTCTGCTTCCTTCGTTGAATACCTCGATCCCAGGTCTTCTTGCTCTCAGCATTTTTTCGTATACTCCCATCTTGACTGTAAACTCGGTTGCAAATATAGCTAGCTTCTCCGCACCCATTCTGTCTATGTGGTCAACAGTTGGCGTAACTATGTCTACTACAGGGAATGGAAGCTTACCTTCAAACCTTTTAGAAATAGTTGAGATTGTGTTGCAGGCTATGGCTGTAAGCTTAACTTCCTTATCCTCAAGAAATTTCAGCATCGCCATAGTTAGGAGGTATATTTCCTCTTCAGTTCTGTTGCCGTATGGAATATTCTTGCTGTCTCCAAAGTATACGATATCTTCTCCAGGCATTAGTTTTTGCATAGCTGCGACGACTGTTAATCCCCCGATACCTGAATCGATTACACCTATTGGTTTCTTCATCAAATTCCCCCTCTATAATGTCATGTCTCCTCTTTTTATGAAGCCCTTTCTCCTCATCCACTCAGATACTGAAAAAGCAATTATTCCTGGAAATACGAAGTGCATCATCAGGATCAGCAGGAGCACATATGGGCTAGCACCCATTGTCTCTATCATTGCCAGCTGTCCTACCAAGCCACTGGTACCCATTCCTGCGCCCATTGCGTTGCTTTGCATTTGGAGGATATAGGTGGATATGGGTCCAAGTATCGCGGATGCCACTATGGCAGGTATCCAGATAAGCGGGTTTCTTACTATGTTAGGGATCTGTAGCATTGAGGTCCCTAGACCTTGTGCTACCAGCCCACCGTATCTGTTTTCCCTGAAGGATGCTATAGCAAAGCCAACCATATTAGCCGCACAACCTACGGTTGCAGCTCCAGCTGCAAGACCAGTGAGATTTAGAGATATGGCAAGTGCTGCAGAGCTGATTGGAAGAGTGAGTACGATGCCCATAACTACGGATACGATTATCCCCATGGGAATAGGGTGCATCTCTGTGGCTCTGTTTATTATTGAACCCACACCTGTCATAAATGCTGCTATGTATGGACTTATATAGCTTCCTACAAAGCCTCCCACGAGTATCGTGACCATTGGTACCAGGATTATGTCGAATTTGGTTTTCCCACTTACAAGCTTTGAAATCTCTGCTCCGCAAAGTGCAGCTACAAATGCACCAACTGGCTCACCAGTCTTTATGATGGCTGCTGCTCCGTCGAAGGAGATACTGCCTGCACCTATAGCTCCTGCTGCCGCCGCAGCAAATATTCCAAGTGGCGGAGCTCCTACGCTATATGCCACGCCGACTCCTATTGCAGGACCCATTAGCCTTTGGGCCACATTTCCAAAGTGGATCAATGGCTCCAAACCTGCATAGGTTCCAATTTGCTTGATTATCAGTCCGATCAGCAGGGATGAGAACAAGCCAAGGGCCATACCGTTGAGGACCTTTACGATGTAGTCCTGAATTCCTGTTGCTTTCTTTGACATTTATTAACCCCTCTCAATAGATTATTCCCATCTAAGGTCCTTGCCGTAGAACTTCAGTGGTATGAATTTGTCAAAAATCCTTGAAAATACTCTGTCTGTATATATTTCAGAAATCTCATTTGGAGTCAGATTTGTTGATATTATGGTTTTTTTGCCTGATAGCAGTCTTGTGTTTACTATGTTGAATATTTCGGCATTGGTAAATGAGTTAGAAACCTCAGTTCCCAGGTCGTCGACGATCAAAAGATCTGCATCAAAGAGCATTGAATACTCGTAGTCTGTCATGTCGCTTTCATCTCTCCTGAATCTTCTTCTTTCCAGAATATCAAGTATAGTAAATGCTGTCTGGTATATGACGATTTTATTTCTGTCTAGAAGTGCCTTGGCTATACAGTTGCATAGAAAGGTCTTCCCGAGGCCAGTAGTGCCGTAAAAGAGAAGATTGTCTCCATTGTCTTCGTCGAAATTTCCGATAAATCCCTCTGCGTATCCTGCAATGTCTGCCATGTTTTCTCTTGGCGTGAGCGTCTCTCCCTCAAAGGTATCATCTGAGAACAAATTTATATTGAAGGTCTGGAAGTTTTCTCTGTGGAGTATCCTGTCAAGGTTAGACATTTGATAAGCTCTGTTGATCATTTCCTGTTTAAGGCATTTACATCTAGTTCCATCCTCAAGATATCCAGTGTCGCTGCACTGACTGCATTGGTATTTAGGCTCAAGGTAGTCCGCGGATATATTCTCCTCAGTCAAAAGAAATGCTTTTTCCATCTTTAGTGCCTCTATTCTGTCCTGTGCCTCCTTAACCAAAGCCTCCGGTCCTTCTGAGCTTCCAAGCACAGCCCTAGCCATCTGTATTCCGGTCCGTCTTATTTCGTTGTCGATATCTCTCACTCTGGGTAGTCTGGAGTAAACCTCCTGCTGTCTTCTCTCCTGGGCTCTTTGGCTATTGTCTCTTCTTTTTTCGTATATTCTCTGGATATCAGCCTTGGTCTTACTATTCATCAGCCTCATCCCTTCCCTTCAATTTATGAGCTTCTCTCTTTCTTCTAGCGATGTCCTCTAGCTCGGATGCTGAATAGTTTGAGGATCTCTGCTCAAAGTTGTGAAATTTTGTCTTATAGCTTTGTCTGGTACTTTTCTTTACATCGTTTCTCGGTGCAGGCTTTTCAGATAGCTTGTCCTTTTCCTCAACGTCCTCTGGAGTCTTAAACCCTTTCTTGTACCAGTCGCTGATAACCCCATCGATGTAGTTGATGGTTGGGTACTGGACCTTGCTTGATGCCTCACAGCCCTTTAAAACCATCTCCATTGTATAGCCGTACTCTTCGAACCACTTTGAAATCAGCTTATTGTCTCCCTCGTTGAAGCCCTTATGGGAAAGACCTACTGCCTTCATAACCTTGTGATATCTGTGATATTTCTGGTCTTCCCTGGACAGATATTCCTCAACTGCGTCCATTGTAGTCAGACCCATGTCGTACCAATTCCTCACTATACCCTCGATGTAGTTCATCTTTCTTACACCCTTAGCCTCTACGCCATACTGGAAAGCCTTTTCTATTACATCCGGATCCATATTGTAATCGTAGAACCAATCAAGTATCTTTTTCTTTTCTATTGCCTGGGTCTGCCTTCTCATGATCTCGTCGACCCTGTTAAACATATTGTTGATCATAGGATTTTTAAGTGCCCCCACAAGATCGTCAGCCCAAGAGCTCTTTTCTTCTTTCTTCTCCAGTGCTGGCTTCGTCATTAAATTGTTTCTTATATATAGCTGCTTAAGGCTAAGGAACTTTATCTGGTAGTTTACGTCGTCCTCGCCGCTTTTTTCGATTATCCCCTTGTTCTCCCAGAAATCCCACGCTCTCAGAACATCTTCGAGAGGGATGTCCAGATGCTTTGCTATGGTTTGATTCGTCAATTCCAGTGAAGCATCTCTGTCGTGGGCATATTTATAGCCCAACAGATACACCTTGACGTAGGTCCCGTTGGCCATTGGCATGAAATCGTTTAGGAATATGTTTTCGATCGGGGTATCACCCAGGTCCATATCGGTGGTCTCAAGCTTGAATCCCATCCTGCGTCTCAGCTCCTTTTCCTTGAAAGATACACATCCTTGGTCAGTTTCATTTCGTAAATATAATTA
>CAZHLQ010000218.1:0-2753 GCA_964533235.1 uncultured Gudongella sp.
TGCCCACAAAAGGAAGGAAGCGCTTCAGCATTTCTAAGCGCCGCCTGGCGTAAAAGTTGCCGTCCGAGTAGTGGCAATCACGGGGATGGCAGCCGGACACCAGCACGCCGTCTGCACCCAGCAGAAAAGCCCTGACGATAAACAGCGGGTCAACGCGACCCGAGCATGGAACGCGGATGATCCTAATGTCCGTCGGCTGCTTAAACCGGCTCACTCCTGCCGTATCAGCCCCGCCATAGGAACACCAGTTACAGAGAAAACCAACAAGTCTAAGCTCTTTAGGCGCTATTTCCGACATAAGACATTAACCTCGGCAAGCAACTGGTTATCTGTAAAGTGCTGCAACTGTATTGCACCGCAAGGACAGGTAGCAGTGCAGACCCCACAGCCCGCACACACAGTCTCGATAACCTTGGCCACTATTTTGCCGCCCCGGAGTTCCTCCTCCTTAATGGCGCCAAATGGACAGGTACTGACACACTTGAGACAGCCAACGCATGCATTGTTATTGACCAAAGCGACGGCAGGGTCCGACTCCAACATATCCTTCGAAAAGAGCGAGAGCACTTTGCTCGCGGCAGCACTGCCCTGGCCTACCGATGCGGGAATATCCTTAGGCCCCTGAGCTGCTCCGGCCAGGTAGACGCCGGACGTGTTGGTCTCCACGGGCCTCAGTTTCGGGTGGCTTTCAACGTAGAATCCGTGAGTGTCGTATGAGATGCGCAGCTTCTCGGCAAGCTGTCTCGCGCCATCGGCGGCGATAACGGCAGTGCCTAAAACCACCAGATCGGCCTCGATCTCCACCTGCGTCCCAAGGAGTGTATCGGCACCCTTTACGACCATCTTCTTGCCTTTCGGGTAGATGCGCGACACGCGCCCTCTTACATACTTCACACCGTATTCTTCCTGCGCCCGGCGCGTGAACTCGTCATAACCCTTGCCGGGCGACCTGATGTCCATATAAAACACGTAAGATTGCGAATCTGGTATGTGATCCTTGGTGAGGATAGCCTGCTTCGCTATGTACATGCAGCAGAAATTGGAGCAGTACGGAACACCGAGAGACTTATCCCGCGATCCCGCACAAGAGACGAAAACAACCGTCTTCGGCTCCTCCTTGTCCGACGGCCGAACTATGTGGCCTGACGTCGGGCCCGAGGCGTTAAGCAGTCGCTCGTACTGTATGCCCGTAATGACGTCTGGGTATCGGCCTGCTCCATACTCGGGAAACTTTTCGATGCCGAAAAGACCATAGCCGGAGGCGACGATGATAGCGCCTACGTCCTCCGTAACAATCTCATCCTGCATCTCGTAGTTAATAGCTCCCGTGGGGCAAATCTTGGCGCAGACACCACACTTGCCCTTCGTGAACTGCCTGCAGAACTGTGGGTCTATCTTTGCCTTTTTTGGAATAGCCTGCGGAAAGGGGATGTTGATTGCCCGGGTCGGCGCAACACCAAAGTTGAAATGGTCGTATGCCGTCCTCGATGGGCACTTCTCCATGCACTCGCCACATCCCGTGCACTTTGTCCAATCTACATAGGTTGCTTTCTTTCGTACATTGATCTGGTAGTTGCCCACATAGCCTTTGATGTCGTCTACCTCAGAGTAAGCGTAGAGCTTGATCTTGTCATGCTGGGCAATGTCGACCATCTTCGGCCCCAGTATACATATGGAGCAGTCTATGGTGGGGAAAGTCTTGTCGAGGCGAGCCATCATGCCGCCCACGCTGGGGCTCTTTTCCACCAGTATCACTTCAAGCCCGCCATCGGCGCAATCGAGGGCCGCCTGCATTCCGGCAACGCCGCCACCTATGACGAGAACTCTTTTGTTAATCTTGAAAGACGACGGATAGAGCGGCCGGTTCTGCACCACTTTGGCGACAGCAGCCCTCACGGCATCTGTAGCCTTTGCGGTGTTGAGCTCCTTGTTCTCGCCTACCCAGGACACGTGTTCCCTTATGTTGGCCATCTCAAGAAAATACCGGTTGAGCCCTGCCTTCTCGATTGTTCTACGAAAGGTCAGCTCGTGCATTCTCGGTGAGCATGCGGCCACGACGATTCGATTAAGGTTCTCCTTCTTGATCGCCTCGGTTATCTCGTTCTGACCGGGCTCGGAGCACGTGTACATATATGTGGTAGCATACTCGACTCCGGGTATCTTCCCTATCTCCTCGGCTACCTTCTTGACATCGACGGTTCCCGCGATGTTGTTGCCACAATGACAGATAAAGACTCCAACGCGCGGCATCAGGCCTCCTTCGTTCCCGGCTGGGCCTCAGCCTTCTGTGTATCCTTGCGGTTCTTTTTCTCCACTTTCTCGTCCGTCTTTTGCTCTGCTAAGACCCTGCTCTTCACTATCTTGTCAGGGCTCACAATAAGTTTATCAAGGCCCAAATCGTCCGGCTTGTAGCCGAAGAGCAGGCCCATGATTTGCGTAAAGTATAGGATCGGTATTTCAAAAGAGCTGTTCGTCGTTTTGTTTACCTGCTCCTGCCTCAAATCCAGATTCTGCTGGCAAAGCGGACAGGCTACGGCTATGCAGTTTGCCCCAGCGTCGAGGGCCATCGACAGAACCTTGGCCGTGAGCTGGTTGACCATTTCTCTCTTGGTCACGCCAAAGGCAGCACCGCAACACTCTGTCTTAAAGGCAAAATCCACAACGTCCACGCCCATTGCCTTCAGGATCCGATCCATGGCCATGGGGTTTTCCGGGTCGTCGAACTCGGCAATCTCTGGGGGCCTGTTCAGGAT
>CAZHLQ010000219.1:0-1609 GCA_964533235.1 uncultured Gudongella sp.
GCAGGCGAGGGCTGGAGAGCAAAGATAGGAAATGAGGCGGAGACTCGATTAGGTTCTTTCAAGATGAACCAGATCAGGATAGATCTCTGGTTGAGAGAGGATATAGAAGAGGAATTCCTGGATTCTATGAGGATCAAATTCCTAAGAGGCGGAGGATAAAGCCATTTTTGCGTACTATATAGGACTACGGGGTATAATTTTGTAAACGCAGTGATCAGATAACCGTGACTTTTCTGGGGGGAATGATTGTGAGTGAAGGTAAAGGAAATTCTGGGAAACTAAGTATGGAGGAATTATCACTGTTTTCATATCAACTGTCAGTGATAATGAAGTCAGGAGTGCCATATCTGGAAGGGCTGGAGATAATGAAGGATGAGCTTGAAAATGGCAGGCTCAAGTCTCTTTCTGAGGGGATCTATGAGGATGTAAAGGCTGGGAAAAAGCTTTATGAATCCCTGCGAAGCAAAGATCTGTTCCCTGGTTATTTCATTCAGATGACTGAAATAGCGGAGAAGACAGGCATGCTCGATTTGGAGATGGAAAGGCTCAGCAAATTTTATGAAAAGCAGGAGGCTATACAGTATAAGGTCAGGAGTGCTCTTGTTTATCCTGTTATCCTTTTTGTCCTTATGTCAGCTGTCCTTATGCTTCTTGTGCTTAAGGTATTCCCGGTATTTCAGGATGTTCTCTCCACTCTTGGAGGCAATCTGCCTGAGTCATCAAAGATACTATTAAGCACCGCAAAAAGCCTGCAGAGTGCAGCTATCTGGATCATGATGATATTAGGAGTGATTGTGGCTGGACTGCTTATTTATTCCAGAAGCAGTAAGGGCGGAGCAAAACTTGACTCCTTCCTTCTTGGATCCAGATTGTTTGGAGGCCTTTACAAGCGTCTGATAACACTAAGGTTTTCTCAGGGTATGAGCATGATGGTTAAAGCAGGGATACCATTCGAAGAAGCTGTGGGAATGTCCGCTCCTCTAACAGACAATAAATTCGCAATTGAGAGGCTAAGGGAAGTTCAGGAAAGGCTATTAAATGGTGAATCCATACCCGATGCTATGCAGTCAGCTGGTATATTCCCTTCACTTTTCAATCAAATGATAAGAGTTGGAGTGAAATCAGGGCAAGTTGATTCCACACTGGAAAAGCTATCTGATATATATGAGGTGGAGCTTGAAAGATCTGCAAATAGATTAGCATCATCAATTGAACCGACACTTGTAATAATACTATCAGTGGTTGTCGGAATTGTTTTGTTGACCGTAATGCTGCCGATGATCCAGATAATGTCATCTATCGGATAACTCCATGGAGGTGGAGATATGAAGAATCTTCTAAGGCCCCTGGGAGGACAGGGAATTGTTTTGATGATAGTATCTATAGTAATTATTATCGCTGCTTACAGTGCAGTTTCAACAGTTTCTCAAAACAGCAGCGAGAATTCCATAGAAGCTCTCGAGGAGGCATTGATGAGGGCTTCAGCGCAGTGCTATGCTCTCGAGGGTGGATATCCTCCTTCACTGGAATACTTAAGTGACAATTATGGAGTAGTTTTGGACCTGGATACATATTATTACCATTATGATGTTCAGGGTTCGAATATAGC
>CAZHLQ010000220.1:0-1594 GCA_964533235.1 uncultured Gudongella sp.
CTTCTCAGGCTCTTTCTGCGAAGGACTCCCTAGTAGTTGTTGCAGAATTTGACCCTGGTTCTTTGGATCCGATTTATGGCAGAGATATCGCTGCAAATACTGTTTGCTTGCATATTTATGATACCTTGATTCGAATGGATGACGGAAAAACTCTCACTCCAGCCCTTGCTGAAAGGTGGGAAATTGTATCTCCAGTAAAATATCGATTCTTTTTGAGAAAAGGCGTTAAATTTCATAATGGGGAAGGGTTTAAAGCTGACGATGTAAAGTACTCTATTGATAGAGCTCTTTCTCCTGCCGGATCATATACCAGAACTTACACTGATTGTGTCCAAAATGTTGAAGTAATAGACGATTACACCGTTGAGATCAACCTAAAATTTCCAAATGCCTCCTACCTGCAATGGCTAACATCAACCTACTACTGTATTGTGAATAGGAAAGCCGTGGAGACTGCGGGAGAAAAGTACCTTATGAATCCTGTCGGAACAGGTGCTTTTAGGATGGTCAGCTGGAATAAGGGAGATAGGGTTACTCTTGAACGCTTTGAAGAATACTGGGGTGAAAAACCTGTATTCAAAACCTTCATCCACCGTGCTGTTCCTGAAATAACCAACAGAACTATTGAGCTCGAATCCGGAGCCGCGGATATAGCTCTGCAAATAGGACGGAATGATATCACTCGTGTGCAAAACAATCCCAATCTTAGATTGGTGCGTCAGCTTCAGAATGCTCAGGTTTTTATAGGTTTTAACGCATCATCCCCACCATTTAATAACGTAAAAGTAAGACAGGCAGTATGGGATGCACTGGATCTTGAAGGAATGTACCAAGCTGTTTTCTCAGGCGTTGGTTCTCCAAGCGTAGGGGTGCTCCCTCCTACGGTACAATATGCTGTTCCGTACCAGAGAAAACATGAACAGAACGTTGAAAATGCAAAAAAACTTTTAGAAGAAGCAGGCATAAAGGATCGTCTAAATATTAAAATATGGATAAGTGACAATAGAGACAGAATAAACTTGATGACGATTGCTCAAAATCTTCTCGAGGAAATAAATATTGAAGCTGATATTCAGGTTCTCGAATGGGGAGCGTTATTGAGTGGGATGACCAGGGGAGAACACCAAATGTTTATTTTTGGAAGAAGCTTTAGTCTTCCAGATCCTGATTTATTCTTAAACGGCAGTTTTGGATCTGCGCACATAGGGGGACTTAATTATTGCAGATTTTCTGATAAAGAGGTCGATGAACTTTTGGAAAAAGCTCGACTTGAGCTTGATCCTGAGAAAAGAGCTGAACTTTATGCAAGAATCCAGCATAGAGTCGAAGACCTCGTAGGATGGATACCGGTTTATACAATGGAACAAATTGTAGGCACTAAGAAAACGATTAAAGATTTTATTGTAACCTCAAGGGGATTCCACTATTTCGGAAACATCACCTTCCAGGATTAAAATAAATAATCTGGGGCAGTAGAAAGCACTACTGCCCCTTTCACTTGAAAAAGAAAGATTCCCTATTAACTTTAATATTTGCTTCTAGGAGCCTGTCGGACTTAGGCCACATCGGATAGAATAGACTCATCCCGAACAAA
>CAZHLQ010000221.1:0-1688 GCA_964533235.1 uncultured Gudongella sp.
CCCACAACCTCATCACCCGCTTTCTTCATCGAGGCAACCAAGTCCATCACATCCATCAGCGGGTTGGTGTTGGCATAGACCTGAGTGGTCGCACTCATCAAGGTTCCGTTGGCCACAGCCTCTGCCAAAGCTTGTGAACCCGTCTGCCCATGCTGGAGCTGCAGTTGCGGGCTACGCGGGTCACGCGCTACCGCACTGTCTTTGCCGTTTTGGGCATCTTTGGCTTTGGACTTTGTCATGTGCCCTCCTTGTCTTTCAGATATTGATCGGATCGGATTTTGTAAACACGCACAAAACGGCCATGAATGCGCTGACTTTTTGACTTAACCCCCGTGGCTGGGGCAACCAAAAGCTGCGCCGAACGCAGGCTCTCCAATGCACGCCCAAAGTCAAAGCCCTTCAAAGCTTCACGCAAGCCGTCGGTGGTGAACAGATACTCCATGCCTTCACCCGTGGATTGCCACCAGCCCGCTCTATCACGCACCATGGTCTGCACGCGCTCGTCAAAGGGTCCAGTAGCATCCGAGAAGCGGCTATCCCCATGGCGCTCAATAAAGGCCAGTACTGCCTGAGTGATTTGGTCTTGCTCGGCATTACCACCGACCTCACCGCGCCCAGCCTTCCAGGCCTCAAAACCCACCATGGCAGCCTGAATGGCATCCCCCTCCTGCCAGTTGGTGATGCCATAGCGGGTGGCCAGTTCGCCCGCCAGCGCCAGCACCGCCAGGCGCGCGGCAGCACGGGCGGGCTGCCCATCACCGCTTGCAACGCCCTGCATCAGCTGGTTTTTGATGGACTCCAGTTGGTCTGTGTGCGCTGTGCCGTCACGGGTCAGCTTCTCCAGGAATGCTCGACCCGCTGTGCCATATTGAAGCAATGCAGCGCGCTTGAGCGCATCCGAAAATGCTGGTCCACAGCTATGGCGATGCAACTCATCCCAGGCACCAAAGCGACGCTGCACTGGAATATCCAGCAAGCGCACCGCCTGTCCTGCTTTGACGCGTTGACCCGCATCCAGCATGCTGGTGGCAATGCTGCGCTCTCCTGTGCTGAGAATGCTGGAGCGCCAGCGGTGCACTGCGCGAGCGGCTCCCATACGGCTGGCACGCTGTTTGCCACGACCATTGCCCAGCATGTAAACAACTTCTCCAACGTCACGTGGGTCGCACTCGCTGATTTCATCCAATGCAAGCAAAGAGTCGTTGAAAAGTGCGGCCGCACCTTCCAGGCCGTTGGCCGTGGTGCGCCAGCTGCGGCGAAAGCCATCGCCACCCCACACGCTGGCCGCGGCTTGCAAGGCCGTGGTTTTGCCGGTGGAGCTGTCACCAATCAGGTGCAAACCACCCGATTCAGCACCCACCAGCGCCAGCACAGGGCCGGCAAAGGCCACGCACAATGCCAGCACCAGCATGGGATTGCCCACAGCTGCAGCTGCAATACCTTGTTGCCAGCCGTCCAGGGTTCCGCGCTGGGTGTACTCATCCGCCCCTTTGACTTCGCTTTGAAAGGTGACGCGACTGGCCTGCGGGCCAATCACACAGTCCGGCAAAGCATAGGCTTTGAACTGACCGCCCGCCCAGCCTGTCTGCAAAACGGCTTCCATCTGGCGCTTGGGTGTCTGACTCTGCAGGAAGTTCACCAGCATCTGGCGACCTGCATTACCGGGGTCAAGGTGCACTCCCATGGAA
>CAZHLQ010000222.1:0-1578 GCA_964533235.1 uncultured Gudongella sp.
ATCGAAAAGCAGGGGATCGTGGCTGGTCTCCTGCTTCTCATGATAATTCAGCAGTGGGGCATTTCTAACAAACTGCTCAAGAAGATATGCACATTGGAGAAATTTATCATGGATTGCTACAAGAATGAACTTATCAAAGACAATCCAAACGGACGGTGGAAAGAAAGATGAAGACGTTGTGTTTATGCATGATTGTTAAGAACGAGGGGCATGTTATTGCGAATGCCCTTCGCTCTGTTAAACAGCACATAAGTTACTGGGTTATAGCTGACACTGGATCTACTGATGACACTAAAGAAATCATAACTAAAGAGTTGGATGGAATACCCGGTGAGTTGCTTGACATTCCATTCAAGAACTATGGATACAATAGAACCAAAGTGTTCGAAGCTGCATATAACAAAGCAGATTATATGCTAGTGCTTGACGCGGATGACATCATTACAATTGACAAGAATGTGCGCATACAAGACCAACCATGCTACGAAGTTGATATATCATTAGGACACGGTGGTCTATGTACATACAGACAACTGCGTTTGTTCAAGGCAGATCTTCCATGGGAATATGTTGGTGCTGTACATGAACGCCCATCGTGTCCTATTCAATGGACATCAACGTATCTGCGTGGTATTCGTATTGATACGTTTGGTACAGGTGCTACATCAAAAGATCCTGCTAAGTATAAGATACATGCACAGATGCTCAAGGAAGATATTGAAACAAACCCCAAGTGCGATGTTCCGCGATCTACGTTCTATCTTGCTCAGTCGTTGTTCTGTGCTGGCGAGCACAAAGAAGCTATACGTCACTACAGAGCACGTATTCAGATGGGCGGCGGAACAAACCCCAATGAAGTCTATTACTCATATTACCAACTAGGCAACATCGCCTACACTCTCAAAGCTGTGGACCATGCGATAGCGAACTTCCTTCTAGCATACAACGCCGATCCTCGTCGCGCAGAGCCTCTGTACAAGCTATGCCTTATATATCGCAGTGAAAACAAATTCAACACAGGCTATATGTTTGGATCACTCGCGTTGAAATGTAAACCGAGCAACACGTACATGTTCTGCGAGCCACATCTTTATGGCGTGATGTTATGGGATGAGATGGCATTATGTGCATTCTACACTGGCAGGAAGAAAGTCTCTGCTACATTTAATCGAAAGATTCTAGCATTGCCAGACATCACTCCCGAATATCGAAAACGCATCGAGAATAATCTTTCATTCTCTGTGAATGTGTAGCTGGTTTAAATAGAATAACGGACACGTAATCAGTAAGCGACGACTGCTGATTACAAGTCGGACATAGGTTGATTGACATGGGTGATGAAGACAACAAATTTACACAGGCGGACTTTGATCGGATCGTCAGCGAGCGATTGGCTAGAGATAGGGACACGCGAGGAGATCCCACCGTCCTAATACAAACCGTCGCAGAACTCCGCCATCAACTAGCCATTGAGAAGGAAGCACGCGAGTCCCTTCAGTCAAAAGTCACTAACGCTGACAGGACCGGGATTCTAACCAAGGTTGGCCTTGAATTGAAAGTACCTCCTGGCATGATCGC
>CAZHLQ010000223.1:0-14965 GCA_964533235.1 uncultured Gudongella sp.
ACTATGACTTTTAAACTACCAGAATTAAACTATGGATATGACCAACTTGAACCTCATATCGATGCAAGGACAATGGAGATTCACCATACCAAGCACCATCAGGCATATATCAACAACCTGAATGCAGCACTTGAGGGACATGAGGATTTAAGGAGTAAAAGTATAGAAGAGATCATTTCCAACTTGGAAGCAGTTCCTGAGAATATTAGAACAGCTGTAAGGAACAATGGTGGAGGGCATCTAAACCACTCGATATTTTGGGAAATAATGTCGCCATCAGGCGGAGGAGAGCCAAAGGGAGAGCTTGGGATTCTAATAGATAGAGATTTTGGTAGCCTGGATGCCTTCAAAGCTGAGTTTAAAAAAGCTGCAATGGGTAGATTCGGAAGCGGCTGGGCTTGGCTTGTGATGGATGGGGAGAAGCTTAAGATAGTTTCAACACCAAACCAGGATAACCCAATATCTGACGGTATGAAGCCTATTCTTGGTATCGATGTTTGGGAGCACGCATATTATCTGAAATATCAAAATTTAAGAGCAGATTATGTAGATGCATGGTTCAATGTACTTGATTGGAGCAAAGCAGAAGAAAATCTAAAGTAAAGTATAAGTATAAGGCTTATCCTAAAGACCTGGGCAACCAGGTCTTTTCTAATTTAATGGCTGACGAGAGTATTGATTTTTACAAAGACAGAACAATTATGATATAATATCATGAACACAATCAAGAAAGAGTGATAAAATGGAAAATTCATTCAGATACTATAAAAACACAGCATGCCAGTACTACCCCTGTCATAATACGGATGTCGATGAATTTAATTGTATGTTCTGTTATTGCCCTTTATATCTCATAAAGGAATGCGGAGGGAGATATTCAGTAATAAGTGGCATAAAGGATTGCAGCAGATGCTTTATACCACACAGCTTCAAGGGATACGATTACATAAACGAGAGGCTCATTCAATACACTAAGGCTAACCCTCTGGAGGATTAGAGATGAAGAAAAAGAAATTTGATCCTGCAAGGATCACCCAGGGTCTGATGGGAAAGGCAAAGGAGTATATTGGAGACTCCGAAAGAATGAAGGATCTTTTATCTTCAGCAAGTGTGAAGGTAAAGGATAACAATCAGCTCGCTGGAATGATTGACGACATAGGTATGGCTTTGAGTCTGGCAAGAGACTATTCAAAAAAGAATTATAAAGACGTATCAAAAGCAGCTATAGCTTCTATAGTTGCTGGGATAATATACCTTGTAAATCCTATGGACATAATTCCTGACTTACTATTTGCAGGATTTTTAGACGATGCAGCAGTATTTGGCTATATTTTGACCAGAGTAAAGGATGAACTTGATAAGTATAGGAGTTGGAAGGACTCAAACAAGTAGGAGGAAGCTCATGAGGAAAGCATTAGCAGCGCTGATTGCACTTATTATGGTCCTGCAACCACTAGTTGCGAATGGATCTGGCTTTGACCCAGGAACTCCCCGAGCAGTAAGCATAGGACTGCCTATAGATGGAGAGCAGGGGTTGAGGCTGTCATGGATAAATGACCCGGCACTTGAAAGTTATTTAAACAGTGAATACCCAGGAAGCGGGTTTTATTATCACGTAAATCTTTATTCAAGAAAAGGCTCTGAGGTACATATCAAGGATATTTACTATAGCCTTGACCAGCTCCAAATCGAACCGGATTCAAGGATATCCGTGGTGGTATCCCTGGAGGAGCTTGGAATAGCTGAAAATCGTATAGACTTTATGAGCACATCATATAGTGCAAGAGTCAGATATATACAGGAGATGAATGACATCTTGGGCTCATATTATGTTGCCGATGGATTTAGCGCTAGTGCCAGCCTGGGATTAGTGTACCCATATAATTATGCTAGCAGCTGGGCGATCGAGGAACTGGATAAAGCAATGGAATATGGCTTTATAACTCAGAGGATAAGCTCAAATATGAGGGATATTATAAGTCGCGAGGAATTCAGTGAAATGATGGTAAGCTTTTATGAGTCACGAACTAAGACTGAAGTCCAATATGGAGGATTTCCATTTGCTGACACAGACAATATAAAAATCGCAAAAGCAGCAAGCCTTGGAATAATTACTGGCTATGAAGATGGATCATTCAAACCAGATAATCCAATCTCAAGGCAGGATATTGCATTGATAATATTCAGGACATTAAAGCTTATGATCCCTGAAATGGATAGATCTTATCAGTCACGAGATACAGGAGAACAGATACAACCCTATGCTTATGATGCAGTAATGTTTCTAGTACACCATGGAATAATGAAGGGCGATACAAAGGGGATGCTCAACCCACTTGACCATACTACAAGGGAACAGGCTGCATTGCTTACAATTAGAGCCTACGAGAAATTTCAATAATATGAGGACTTCAGGCCTGCCATTGGCAGGCCTTATTAAGTCAGACATTTAAGGAGAGGGATACGATGCCACAAGGTAATATAGGAGAGCTGGCTGCAGTTGCCACCGCGATCAGCTGGACGCTGGTGGGCTTATTTTTTAGTCAAGCCAGCAAAAGGATAGGCAGTGTTTCAGTAAACTTCTACAAGCTGATTTTCGGTTTTACGATGCTAAGCATTACCGCATATTTCGTTCGAGGTGTAGCATTCCCAGTTGATGCAACTCTTAAGAATTGGATCTGGTTGGCATTGTCAGGAGTTGTCGGGTTTTTTCTTGGGGATTACTTTATGCTAAAGGCATACGTTGAGGTCGGAGTAAGGGTATCTATGCTTATGATGGCTTCAAGTCCTCCAATGGCAGCATTGTTAGGGTTTATATTCTTGTCAGAAAGATTACCTTCTTCTGCTCTTTTAGGGATGCTGATGACTATAGCCGGTATCGTTTTAGTGATATTAAGCAAGGACAAGGAACAGGGTAGAATGAGAGTTAGGTACTCGATCAAGGGTCTAACTTATGCTTTTATCGGGGCCTTTGGAAGTGCAGCAGGGATGGTATTCAGCAAGGTTGGCCTCGGTGATTACAATACTATGGCAGCCACACAAATTAGGATAATTGCTGGTTTCCTATGCTTTGTAATTTTTGTTACGGTAAGGAAAGAGTGGAAGAATCTGAGATCTGCTATCAAGGACAGGACTGCGTTGAAATATACATTTCTTGGATCCATATTTGGTCCATTCATAGGAGTAAATTTATCACTTGTTGCTTTGAAGTATACGAGCACGGGAATAGTATCCACAATAACGTCTATGACTCCAGTTACTATAATTCCCTTTTCAATTGTCTTATTCAAGGAAAAGATCAAACCAAGAGAAATATTTGGTGCTCTATTATCAGTATCAGGTGTGGCAATACTACTATTAATGTAAAAAAATGAGAGTGGGAGCTCTCATTTTTTTGGCTTTGTTGAGCCGATTCCTATCAACGAACCGGCTATTCCCAACGAAAGGGCTGTTGAAATTGTAAATATTACTAGACCTGTCGTCATGAACCTTTGGTCTGGTAGGACTAGGAATGGGAGAGAACCGGTTAAGACATTGTATATCTTTGATGTCGCCATCACAGTGATAGCCAGGCTCAATAAACCTGAAGAACCACTTAGTAAAACTCCGTTTATAACAAAAGGGAAATAAATAAAGCCATCTGGTGCGCCAAGAAGTTTAAGTGTGCCTATAGCATCTCTGTTAAGGTAGATTCCCTGTCTTATGATATGTGACGTAAGCACAACAGTGGCAGCTCCGACTGCAATGATAATCAATATCCCCGAAAGATTAAACGCCGATGAGATATCCTTAAGTTTGTCTAAAACCTCTCTATTGTCTCTTACATAGCTTACACCATTTATTAGACCTGCAGTATCAGCTATAGTCTCGGATTTATCCAGTTGGATATTAACCTCTAAATACTCACTGAACGGATTGTAGTCAAATAAGGACAGGATCTTTGAATCATCTCCCAGAAGCTGTACCATTTTATCCTTCGCTTCATCGGCAGGAATAAGTAATACCTCGTTTACTCCTTCAATTTTTTCAAGATCAAGTGCTATTTGATCAGGGTCTGTACCGGGGTCATAATAGACACTGATTTCTGCTTCAGACTGAAGGGATGCAGACATAAAGCTCATAGAGTATCCGATACCGGCTGTCATAGCCAGTACAAAAAATATCATAACAAGGCTGAGAGATGACAACATATAGGAGGACAGATCCTTTTTAGCCAGAGTTCCAGCCTCCTTGAAGAAATAAGGCAGGTTAAAAAGCTTAAAGCTCATGATGCACCTCCTCAAGCGACATAATCCCATCCTCAACAATTATATGAGTATAATCTTTCTCTCTTTCTAAGAGATGAGTTGCGTGAGTTGTTATTATAACTGTAGTGTCTGGTGAGACAAAAGTTCTCAATAGATCAAGTACAGTTATTGAATTTGTTTTATCAAGATTTCCTGTCGGCTCATCTGCGATTATCAGGACAGGATTCCGTGCTACAGCTCTTGCAATTGCAACACGCTGTCTCTCTCCGTAGGAGAGATTGTCAACGATACTATGGACCTTATGGGAAAGGCCAACCTTTTCCAATGCTTCAAGGGTGCGGTGGTACATTTCAACCTTGTTTAGATCTAAAAATCTTAAGCCTGTCATAACGTTATCACTGGCTGTTCTTCCGTCGAGCAGCTTGAAATCCTGGAAGACAGGACCAATCTTTTGCCTCAAGCTTCGGAGCTCCGAGGAAACTATTTTATTCATATCCTTTCCCATCACATGCAGAGTGCCTCCAGTTGGGCGTTCGATTCCCATGAGCATCTTAATGAAGCTGGTCTTTCCAGACCCGCTTGCGCCAGTTATGTATACCAGCTTTCCATTTTTTATCCCTAATGTAGCCTCTTTTAAACCGAAGGTCCCATCCTTGTACTGAAGGCTTAGTTTATTTGCATCTATCATAGCTTCCCCCTAAAACAGCGACGTTTTAATATTCATATATAGGAATCCATCCGACAAACGGATCGATCGAATAGAATTTTTACCTAATAGCGAATCGAATTTCAATTCCAAAAATCCTGCTGAAAAAAGCTCCTCCATTGCAGCCTTTTCAAGAGTAAGACCCATATACTCTCCAGAATCGAGTGCAAAGCCCAGTGTTCTTTCGTCAAGCTGTTCAAGACTTCCTGCTATGGATAGATGTAGCTCAGGCATTTCAAGGATCATTTCATCCTTTAAGAAAAAAATCTCTAACTTAGCAGGGTAATTCTTTGTTGAGAGATCTTGATTCAAAGATACATCGGATATAATACCGCTTACACCATCAAGCCCTAGAGATATAGATATAAGATTCTCAGAAAGATTACCTGTTTCAATATCTCTGGATAGCAGCTCTATAGTGTTTGAAAAAATTGGCTTTAATTCAGCTAGAGAGCTATTAAGCTGGGCGAGCCACTCCTCATATTTCCCTCTTTCATCCTGAAGAGCTTCAAGCCTATTTTCTAGCTCAAGTGTAGCTTCCTCTTTAGCATTGATAGAGTTAAGCAAAGCTTCTCTTTTAGCATTCAGCACGATCAATGATTCATCGAGCTTGGTTTTGTCATTTTCAAGTGAAATCCTTTCTTCCTGCAGCCTTTCCAGCAGCTCTCCAGTTCCTCTTGAAATATCCCTGATCCCATTTATTCTATCGATCAGCGTTCCTACGCTGTCCGAGCTTAGAATCAACTGGAGGTAGGATATAGGCCCTCTTTGCTGGTAATTCTTTAATACCTCTTCCATTATGGAGAGGCCTTGGTCATATTCCTTCTGTTTTTCTTGTATGTTTTCATCTAGATTATCTATTGAGGTTTCCAGTGATAAAATCTCTTCATTAAGTTTAAACTCTTGTCTTTGAAGCTCGCTAATCTCCTGAGAAATCAGGAACAAGGCATCGAGAATACTCTTCTCCTCACCCTCAAGTCTCCGAAGCTCCTCATCAGCCTCTGTAGTCTGGGAAAGGTTTGATGCCAACCCATAGAGTGAGTAAGAAAAGGTAAATAATACTGCAATTATAAAAAATAGTATAGTATCGCGCTTCAATTTATGATCACCCCATAGTATGTTTATACCCTTTGAAAGGTGCTGGTGTCAATATTCCAAGGCATAGAACTGCCCGGGAGCATCCCCCGGGCAGTTATGATCATTCAAGTGTGTGTATAAATAGGCCACTTCTAAGCTTAGGCTCAAACCAGGTAGATTTAGGGGGCATAACCTCTCCTGCGTCAGCGATTGCCATTAAATCGGATATACTAGTTGGATACATTGAAAAAGCTATCCTCATTCCACCTTCATCGACTCTATCCTCAAGCTCTGCCAAACCCCTGATACCACCTACAAAATCTATCCTGTTGTCTATTCGGGGATCCTGTATACCTAAAAGTGGAGTCAATACATTTTTCTGGAGTATCGAAACATCCAGTCTGTCAACAGGTGAGCTTTCGTCAAAAGAGCCTTCTTTAGCTCTCAAACAATACCATTTATCATCTAGATACATTCCGAAAGTGTGTTTCTCCGAAGGCTTAAATTGTCCTTCTCCGTTAAATTCCTCGACCTCAAAGTTTTGCTTGAGCAGCTCCTTGAATTCCTCAGCGGAGTACTCATTCAAGTCCCTGACTACTCTGTTATAGTCCATGATATATAGATCCTCGTCAGGGAAAAGAACTGCAAGAAAGTAATTATATTCTTCAGTTCCATCAAAATCAGGGAATTCCTCTCTTCTCTTAAGTCCGACCTTTACTGCAGAAGCAGCTCTATGATGCCCATCCGCAATGTATAGGTAGTCTACACCGCTGAACTTAGCAATTAGCTCGTCGACAATGCCTCTGTCGTCGATATGCCAAACGGTATGGGTGATGCCGTCGTCAGAAACAAAGTCATATATTGGATCCTTGTTTTCCATCCAGCTATTGATCAGAGTAGAGATGTCGTCCCGCTTTCTATAGGTCAGGAATATAGGACCGGTATTTGCATTTGTATAATCAACGTGGTTTATCCTGTCCAGTTCCTTGTCTGCTCTCGTAAACTCGTGCTTTTTGATAATGTTGTTAAGATAGTCGTCGATTGAGGTAGTTCCAACTAAGCCCACCTGAGGTCTTCCATTCATGATCTGCTTATAAATATACAGACTGTCCTCAGAGTCATTTATAAAAACTTTATCCTTTATCATCCCATAAAGATTATCTCTAGCCTTCTCATATACCTGGGTACTATGAATATCTACTGAGGGATCAAGATCGATCTCTGCCTTGTCGACGTGAAGAAAGGAGTATGGGTTTCCTGCTACCATCTGCCTTGCTTCATCACTGTTCATAACATCGTAGGGTAAAGCAGCTACCTTGTTTGCCAGCTCAGGAGCCGGCCTGTATGCCTTGAAGGGTTTCAATACAGCCATTTACATTCCTCCTTAAAAACTGGTTTTGATTATCTCTACGATCTCTCCGCCTATTCTCTCCTGGGCCTCTGCAGTCGAACCTCCTATATGTGGTGTTGAGGATACCATTGGATGACTGATCAAGGAAATATTTTTCGTGGGTTCCTCAACAAAAACATCTATTCCTGCACCAGCTATCTCTCCTGCCTCCAATGCTTTTAGAAGTGCAGTCTCATCAACTACTCCGCCTCTTGCACAATTGATCAGGAATGCACTTTTTTTCATCATTCTCAACTCATCCTCGCCGATCAAAGCTTTTCCTCCCTCTAGTGAAGGAGTATGGATCGATACGAAATCTGATATTCTAAGGAGATCCTCTAGTGTAGAGTAACCGTATTCAGGGAAATCCTCTCTAGGTCCTCGCCTGTTTGTATACAATACATTCATACCCAATGCGGTTGCTTTTTTGGCCAGTTCGATAGAGATCCTGCCGAACCCTACAAGTCCAAGAGTCTTGCCTGCAAGCTCAATGCCTGTGTAGTTCTTTTTATTCCATTTGCCGTCTCTCATAGTAACATTTGAGATCCCAACAAATCGTGCAAGAGAGAACATGTGAGCCAAAGCAAGTTCAGCGACCGATGCACTGCTTGAATTAGGTGTATTTCTAACCTTTATTGCTTTTGCCTCTGCATGCTCGACGTCGATATTGTCTACACCAACCCCTGCTCTGATGATCATCTTAAGTCTTCCAGCTTCTGCAGCTGCATCAATGATCGGTGCTTTAACCTTAGTTGCTGATCTCACGACTACTACGTCGTAATCAGCAAGAGCCTTCTTAAGCTCCTCAGGCTCGAAAAACTGCTCTGAGACCTCATGACCCATAGATTCAAGCTCATCTCGTGCAGATTTGTCAATTCCATCGGTAGCAAGTATCTTTAGCATATTTTCACCTCACTCCAATCCAAGTATTTCATTGATATTATCCAGAAGCTCCATGACCTCATCAACTGTATAGTCAGCCATATGAGCTATTCTGAAGGTGACATCCTTTAAGTCCCCATAACCGTTGGAAATCATGAAGCCACGCTCTCCAAGCTTTTTGTTTAGGTCACTTACGCTGATGCCTTTGGTGTTTGTTATTGTTGTCAATGTTTGAGATAAATATTTTTCTTCCTTAACGAAAAGCTCGAAGTGCTTCTTAGCCCATGATCTTACCACTTCAGCCATTTCATGGTGTCTTGCGAATCGGTTTTCTATTCCTTCAGCTAGAATTCTGTCAAGCTGATAGTCTAAAGCAAACATGTGTGATAGGGAAGGTGTAGAAGGATATTGATAATCCTTTTTCTTGATCGTGTCGTAAAGATCAACTATGTCCAGATATAAGCCTCTGAACTTGACCTGTCTTCCAGCGTCGATTGCTCTCTCGGATACTGAACAAATGCTCATTCCGGCTGGTAGTCCAAGAGCTTTCTGAGTTGAGGTTATACATACGTCGATTCCCCAGGCATCAGTATCGATCAATACTCCTGCCATGGAGCTTACTGTATCGACCAGGAACAGTACATCGGGGTATTTTTCCTTAAGAAGTGCACCGATCTCATCCACGGGGTTCATAATCCCTGCGGATGTTTCGTTATGAGTAACGGTGATTACGTCATACTTACCAGTTGCAAGCACTTCGTCAACCATCTCTGGTGTTGTAGGATATCCTGGCTCGGACTTGAATATGTCAGCAGGAACGTTATTTGAAGTTGCCATTTTATACCATCTGTCACCAAAAGCTCCGACTGAGAAGACAGCTGCTCTTTTTCTGGTGAAGGATCTGATTGCTCCTTCCATAAGACCACTGCCTGATGTAGTTGACAATACTATTTGGTTTTCAGTTAGAAAAACCTTCTGCATCTTCTCAGAAATGTCTCTTTGCAGCTTTGATGCATCCTTTGTCCTGTGTCCAATCTGTGGCGTAGCCATTTTTTGAAGTACATCCTCCCGGACATCTACTGGTCCTGGAATGAAAAGCTTCTTATGCATAATAAACCTCCTATAAAATTGACTTGATATAATTTTACCCAAAAAAAACTGTGCATATCCCTAAAAGCCTAAAATATAAGTACCTGTCTTTTCTAGGTCCTCTTTCTATGATAATATAAAGATTGACAATAATTAAGTTTATATAAATGAGGAAGTGTTAAAATGATAAGACTTGTCATAGGTGGAGCCAGGAGCGGGAAAAGTACCTTCGCAGAAGGACTTTATAAGGGACTGGAGGATGTCGTTTATATAGCAACAGCAAAGGCACTTGATCAGGAGATGGAGGCGAGGATCTCTCACCACAGAGCCTCAAGACCATCTTATTGGAGGACGTTTGAAGAAACGAAAGAGCTGGTCCAGGCGATTGGGGAAGAGAAGCATTACCTTTTGGATTGTGTAACTATTTTAGTTTCAAATGTAATGTTTGATATCACCGGCTATTCCGATCAAGTTGACGACGAGCTTTCTAAGAAGGTAGAGGATCATGCTGCTGCTGTACTAACTGAGCTGATGGATGAAATAGACAACAGAGGACTTGAGTTGGTATTGGTCACTAATGAGGTAGGACTTTCAATTGTGCCAGAAAATCAAATCGCAAGAGTTTTCAGAGATATACAGGGGAGGATAAACCAAAGGCTTGCAAAGCGGGCTGATGAGGTTTATTTGGTATGTGCAGGCATACCTGTGAAAATCAAATGATAGATGGTATCCTACTTGCGGTTCAGTTTATGACCAGGCTTCCGATAAATAAAGAGCTGGAATTCAGTAGAAAAAACTTAAAAGCTACGATAGCTTTCTTCCCGATCATTGGACTTTTGATCGGACTAATCGCAGGGATGATTTTCAAGCTGCTGATTCCATATAGCAACCTTGTCGCAGCTGGAATCTGCGTATCAGCAATGACAGCTTTATCAGGAGGACTTCACCTTGATGGACTCTCAGATACTTTGGATGGCTTTTTTTCAGGCAGGGACAAGGATAGAACCATGGAAATCATGAAGGACAGCAGACTTGGTACCTTTGGTGCTTTAGGTCTGTTTATGGTGATCCTTCTTAAATTTGCATTTATAAGTTCAATAGGTATAGATGGCTGGATTGGTATCCCAATAGCTATGTCAGGCGGCAGACTTGCTGCTGCGTGGATGATTTGGAGATTTCCATCAGCTCGTAAGGATGGCTTAGGTTCACTCTTCAAGGAATCGAGACCTGGCAGGGAGCTATTGGCAATGTCGTTATTGTTGATTATATTACTGGTCATTATCTATCCATCAGGCATAGCTGCATATGCAGCAGCAATCGTGACAGGGCAGATAGTTGGTTTGTGGTCCATGAAGAAGATTAATGGTCTTACTGGAGATGTGTATGGGGCAGGGATAGAGATTTCAGAAACAGTATCCTTAGCTATATTTTGGGGAGTGATGCAATGGATTTTATATTTATAAGACACGGACAGTCAGAGGACAACCTATCAAGAAGAATGAGCAGAGATTTCACTGGACTTACACCTTGCGGAGTGGAGCAGATAAAGAGAACCAGGGAGTTATTAGAGGATTACAGCTTCGATACCGTATACTGCAGTCCACTTAAGAGAACCATCCAGACCATGGAGGTCCTTGGACTTGAGGGTGAGCTTGAGGACAGGATAAGGGAGATGAATTGGGGAATATTCACAGGCTATACCTATGATGAATACAGCAATAAATATCCTGTTGAGACCGCTCAATGGAACAAGGATCCCTTTAACTATACGATCCCTGGAGGAGAAAGTATATTTAAGACCTATGACAGAGTAAAGCAATTTCTTGATGGTCTTAAGAGTGCAGATCAGAATGTTTTCTCAGTAACCCACGAGGGGATAATCAGACTGGCGTGTTCATGGGTGGTTGATGACCCGGAGACATTTTTCAGGTTTAGAGCTGAAAATGGAAGTATTACTGTGATATCTGTCGTTGATGGCTATAAGTACATCAAGCAGTTAAACCACAGGTAGGAGGCAATCATGAGCTTAAAAATCTTAAATTGTATTAAAACAGTTGAAGAACTTGATGTCGTTGACGCAAACAGGTTGGGTTATGGTATTGAACTTCAGGACTTTGTCGAACCAAATCTAACAGTCTCTGAAAAAAAGAAGCTGTTATCGATCTACGGTAAGGAGCTTTCTATGTTGACTGGACCAAAGGCTATCCACGGTCCATTCCTGGATCTTAAGCCTTCTAGCTCTGACCTCTTGATCAGGGAAGCAAGCAGGATGAGATACGCTGAGACTATGGATATTGCGAATTTTCTTAAGGCTGACTACGTAATCTTTCACAGTCAGATAAATCCCTATTTGAATCTTCCCAGCTTAAGAAAACTAAATGCTGTACAAGCTGCCGAGTATTGGAATGAAGCCCTTAGCACTACAAAGTTTGAAGGTACGATCCTCTTGGAAAACATATTTGAGGAGACGCCTGAAATGCTTCTAGAGCTAATGAGGGAAATAAATAATGACAGGGTAAGGGTAAACCTTGATATCGGGCATCTTAGACTAGGGAAAACAAGCCTTAGGGAATGGATATATTCACTTAGGGATTGGATATCCTATATCCATGTACATGGCAATGACGGGAAATTCGATATCCATCACCAGCCTAACGATATTGAGATTGAAGAGCTAATAGGTATTCTCAACGAGCTTGAGATATATCCTGCTTTGGCTCTGGAGTATCCTGTAACTGATATGGGATCAGAGATAAAAAGGTATTGGAAATAGTTTCTTAAAGCAACTGATAACAGGGTATAAGACAAATTAGGAAAACAATTACGTCAAAGGGGGAGTATAAATGGCTTTAGTAACATCAAAGGAAATGTTCAGAAAAGCACAGGCTGGAGGCTATGCTATTGGCGCTTTCAATGTCAATAACATGGAGATAATCCAGGGGATCATCGAGGCCGCTAAGGAAGAAAATTCAGCTCTAATTCTTCAGGTTTCTGCAGGAGCAAGGAAATATGCCAATTCTATATACCTAAAGAAGCTAGTCGAAGCTGCTGTTGAAGATAGTGGTCTAGACATAGTGCTTCATCTGGATCACGGTGAGGATTTTGATATCGTCAAGAAGTGCATAGATGATGGATTTACGTCTGTCATGATAGACGCTTCTCATCATCCATTCGAGGAGAATATTAGACTAACTCGCGAGGTAGTCGAGTATGCGCATGCCAGAGGAGTTGTCGTAGAGGCAGAGCTGGGAAGATTGGCAGGCGTTGAGGATGCAATAAGCGTAAGCAAGGAGGATGCGACCTATACAGATCCGGACCAGGCAGTTGAGTTTGTTGAAAGGACAGGGATAGATTCCTTGGCAATAGCAATAGGCACAAGTCATGGAGCCTACAAGTTTAAAGGTGAGCCAAAGCTGGACTTCGATAGACTGGAGATCATTGGCAAGAAGCTTCCGAACACACCTCTTGTTCTTCATGGGGCTTCAACTGTACTTCCAGAGTTTGTTGCTCTCTGCAACAAATATGGCGGGAACATACCTGGAGCACAGGGAGTACCAGAGGACATGCTTAGAAGAGCAGCTGGTATGAACGTTGCAAAGATTAATATTGATACAGACCTTAGACTAGCGATGACAGCGGCAATAAGACAGTTCATGGCGGAAAATCCTTCTGAGTTCGATCCAAGGAAATACTTGGGACCAGCAAGGTCTGCTATCAAGGGCATGGTAAAGCATAAAATAAAGAACGTTTTGGGATCCAGTGGATCAAACCTATAAATCAAAAGGAGGAGGGCCTGCCCTCCTCTTTTTTAAGGAGGATTAAGCATGGAGACCTTTCCAGATATCGATCAAATTCAACAGATGCTGGAGGAGATTTCAGAAAGCATCCCTGAGGAATTTTTCAGGAAATTGAACGAAGGCGTGGTACTTTTACCTCAGCATAAGTACCATCCGAAGAGCAGATCCAATAGACCTCTTTATGTTCTTGGCGAGTACAGGAAAAGCATAACAGGAAGTCACATACGGATATATTATGGCTCATTCAAAAGGACCATGGAGGGTATGGATCTCCAAAAAATTAGAGAAAGACTGGAGGAGACATTGCTTCACGAGTTTACTCACCACTTGGAGACCTTAGCTGGAGAAAGAGGGTTGATTTTAAAGGATCAGGAGTCAATAAAAAGATATCTGGAAAAATAATTTTTTGCTGCTGAAGGCTTTGGGATAATCGTTTTCATGGATCGAAATAACAAAAATGAGAAAAAAAGCTTGTTGACAATAATAAACTGCGATGTTATAGTCTTATTCAAGTTGAAAAACAGCTTTGATGGGAAGAGTAAGCATGTGAACACTCTCACAGAGAGCTCTCGTATGGTGAAAGAGAGCAGAGGATAGCAAGCCGAATATGGTCCCTGAGCATGCTTGTCGAAACACCTTAGGGTATTTAGGCAGGCACGTGATGCACACGTTACAGTGCCGGAGTATTAAGGGTTTTTACCTGCGTACTTATTAAGGCTTGCTCCGTGAGGAACAAGTAAATTAGGGTGGTACCACGATGCTTTCGTCCCTTTGCATTTTTGCAAAGTGACGGGAGCTTTTTTTATTTCTATAAGGAGGGAGCAGAGGAATGATCCAGCTAAAGGATGTCAATAAGACATTTGAAGGAGGACATGGTGGTGTCCATGCCTTGAGAAATGTCAGCATAAATATTGAAGAGGGTGAAATAAGAGGAATAATCGGTTATTCAGGTGCAGGTAAAAGTACTCTGTTAAGATGTATTAACCTCCTGGAAAAACCTACAGGGGGACAAGTTCTTTTTAAGGGAGAGAATCTTATGTCCCTATCCGAGAAGGAGCTTCGGCAAAGGAGAAAGAGGATAGGGATGATATTCCAGCATTTCAATCTAATGCCGTCGAGGACAGTGTATAAAAATGTTGAATACCCCCTTAAGGGATCAAATTTAAGTAAGGCACAATCAAGAGAAAAAATAATTGAGCTTCTTGAACTGGTAGGCTTAACGGATAAAGAAAATGCCTACCCCTCTCAGCTTAGTGGAGGACAAAAGCAGAGAGTGGCTATAGCAAGAGCCCTGGCAAATGACCCGGACGTGCTTCTATGCGATGAGGCTACATCGGCTCTTGACCCCAAGACTACCAAGTCTATACTAAGGCTTCTTAGAGAGCTTAAGGAAAAGCTTGGTTTGACCATAGTACTTATCACCCATGAAATGGAAGTAATAAAGGAGATTTGTGACAGGGTCTCAGTAATGGAGGATGGCTATATCGTCGAGGAGAATGATGTCGTTGGGATATTTTCAAACCCAAAAGCCAGGATCACCAAGGACTTTCTTGAGACTACTTCTAATCTACATCGTCTGGAAGGATTGTTGACTGACGATGAAGGATTCCTGAACAATAGACAAGGAGTACTCGCAAAGGTTCAGTATTTTGGTGAGACGGCGAAGGATGCAATACTATCTCAGGCTTCTAGAATGTTTGACATTGATATATCGGTTTTGTATGGCAGCTTTGACATAATAGGTAAAACTCCGGTAGGAGAGCTAATTGTTTTATTC
>CAZHLQ010000224.1:0-2241 GCA_964533235.1 uncultured Gudongella sp.
GGTTTTACATAGTTTATCTATTAAAGATAATAGAAACCCTTCAAAAGGGATACTTTTCAATGAACATTCAACAGAGTACGAAAACATACAAATCAACGCCATCTTTAGTGTATAGCTGTCAATATCATGTCATCTTTTGTCCGAAGTATCGGCGGAAAGTCCTCATTGACGGCATAGACGAGCGGTTAAAAGCTCTCATCATCCAGCAACAAGACATCTATCACTATGAGGTGCTGGAAATGGAGGTCATGCCGGATCACGTGCATCTGCTCTTAGATGTAAATCCGCAAATCGGGATCGACGTGATTGTTCAACGCATCAAAGGGTTTACGTCTCATGCGTTACGAGAGGAATTCCCGGTATTGAAACGCAAATTGCCATGTCTCTGGACACGCTCGAAATTCATTAGCACCGTTGGCGCGGTCTCGCTGGAAGTCGTGAAACACTATATCGAGCAACAAAAGAACCAATGATTCTGACAAAAACCTATTCCTATCGTCTCTATAGCAGCAAGCGCAATGCGCGATTGCATCAACAAATCAATATTGCCGGATGCGTGTACAACCATTGTATCGCATTGCATAAACGCTACTATCGGCGGTATAAAAAGCATCTGTCCGCGTTTCGGCTCAAAAAACATGTGACGCAGTTGAAAAAACAACCGCGTTTTGCTTTTTGGAATGGGTTAGGTTCGCAAGCCATTCAAGATGTCTGTGAACGGATTGACCGCGCCTATACGCTGTTCTTTCGTACACTGAAAAAAGGCGGACGTAAAACCGCCCCGCCCGGCTTCAAAAAGGTGAAGAAATATTCGTCGTTCACTTTGAAACAAGCCGGATGGAAACTGCTTGACGATAATAAAATTCGTATCGGCGATACCGTCTATAAATACGCGAAAAGTCGCGAAATTGTTGGGAGAATTCAGATCGTCACGATTAAACGCACTGCGTTAAATCAGTTGTGTCTCTATGTGGTTGTCAAACAATCCGTTCCATCCAAGAACGCCAGGGATTACAGCCGGGTTTGTGGATTTGATTTCGGATTGTCGCAATTTTTGACGCCATCGAATGGAACACCTATTGACGCGCCGCTGTTTTATCGTGAGGGGCAAACCGCTGTTCGTCACGCGAATCGGACAGTCTCTCGAAAAGTTGAGGGGTCAAAATCCTATCGCAGGGCGAAACGGCAGCTTGCGCGGATTCATACACGCATTGCAAATTGTCGCAAAGACTATCATTTTAAGTTAGCGCATCGGCTGACGAATGCCTATGATGTGTTAGTCTTTGAAACACTCAATATCGCGGGGATGAAACGCAGGTGGGGAAAGAAAGTCTCAGACCTCGCCTTTTCGCAGTTCATGACTATCGTGTCTTACGTCGCGGCGGCGAAAGGTGTCACCGTCTGGCAACTGAACCAATGGCAACCCACGACAAAGCCCTGTTCAGTATGTGGGTACATGAATCAGACCTTAACATTAGCAGATCGACAGTGGACATGTCCACGCTGCCAGACGCATCACGAGCGCGACAAGAACGCGGCCATCAATATCGAACGCCTGGGGCGTCAGGCGATGGGGAGAGACGGTGTAAGACCGGTGGCGACATCGGCAACTGTTGCTTGATCCTCTAAGAATCCCAACAGCTTTAGCGTTGGGAGTACGTCAATGATGATCCACATGAAATTTAAACGCAAAACGCCCTGCGGAGGAGAGCCGCAGGGCGGGAAAACAACATCACAAACACGGCAGGGGACATCACCCCGCCTGCCATACTTGACAATATTGGCAAGCGGGGAAAAATGTCAAGAACCTAATGGAAAAAAATCAAATTTTGTCATTATTCCAGACGATTCAGACCGTCGCGCCGACACTCGGCCTGAGCGAATCCGAAGAAGCTTACTGCCAAGACATGCAGGCCGTCTATGACGCCGCCATCGCTTTTTACATGGGGCTGATGGCGCATATTGACGCGAATCAGCCGAAAGATAATCCGTTTTGCAAAAACCGCGTTGATGTGGAGACGAACATCATCACGGCACAGAAAGCGTTTATCGCTAATATTTATGAATTTTTCCGCTCGGAACATTCCGTCGAATTGTCGACGGACAACACGTTGAAACGATATAATTTTCATGACGGGGATGCGTACACCCGCAGACATTACGATGAGGTCAGCGCGACGCCGATTCATTATCGTGACATCGTGCAAGACATCCTCGCGCAGACCGGCGACCTGCCATTTG
>CAZHLQ010000225.1:0-1905 GCA_964533235.1 uncultured Gudongella sp.
GCTATGCCCATAGCAACTCCGATATCTGCGGCTTTTAATGACGGGGCATCGTTTACGCCATCTCCAGTCATAGATACGATATTGCCATGAGACCTGAAAGCATTTACAATCATGACCTTGTTTTCCGGAGATACTCTGGCAAATACCCTCAGGCTTGTAACCGAGGCATTCAAGTCATCCTGCGTCATATGGTTTAGTATGTCTCCAGTTATGCATTGATCCTCATTGTCGGCAATGCCAAGCTCTTTAGCTATAGCAAAAGCTGTATCTATGTGGTCACCTGTAATCATAACGGTTTTTACTGATGCTTCCTTAAAAATTTCAACAGCATCCTTCGCCTCTGGTCTTGGTGGATCAATCATGCCGACCAGACCCGCAAATATTAAATCCTCTTCAATGGCAGAATCATCGTCAAGCTTGTAGGCAAGGGCTAAAACACGAAGAGCCAAAACTGACATCTCTTTGGATGCAGCAAGAATATTATTCTTATCATCCTCAGTTATGAATCTGATTTCTCCGTTTATACTAATGCTGGTACAATGATCAATGATTCGATCCATAGCACCTTTCGTAAAGGCTACTGTTTTAACTGCCTTATTGGAAATGAACTGGTGAACAGTGGTCATCATTTTTCTGTCCGAATCAAAGGACCGCTCATTAATGCGTGGAAACTTTTCCTCAAGGTCTTTCTTGCTTATATCTAGAGCTACCCCCATATCAATGAGAGCAAGCTCTGTAGGATCACCTATTCGAATATCATTGACAATTGTAGCGTCCGTGCATAATACAAAACCATCGACAAACTGCTTGTCCGTATCATATCTAAGTTCTGTCACATGACGCAGCGCACCATCAATATATACTTTTTTTACTGACATTATATTTTGTGTAAGTGTGCCGGTCTTGTCAGAGCAGACAACGCTCACAGAACCAAGGGTTTCAACTGCAGGAAGCTTTCTAACAATGGTGTTGATCTTGACCATTCGCTGAACACCAAGAGCAAGGACGATGGTTACAATAGCCGGAAGCCCTTCAGGAATAGCTGCAACTGCCAGTGAGATTGCTGTAAGCAGCATTTCCATAACATCTCTACCTTGAAACAAGGCCACTGCAAACAGTGCTACGCAGAGTATGATGCAAAGTATACCCAGTACTTTTCCTAAGTCACCAAGTCGTTTTTGTAGAGGTGTCATCTCTTCAACTGATTCATTGATCATTTTGGCTATCTTACCTATTTCAGTATCCATTCCAGTCTTTACTACAACACCTTCTCCTCTGCCGTAGGCTACACTGGTGGAAAGATAAGCCATGTTAAGCCGGTCCCCTAAGGTCACCTCGCCGCTTGCAAGAAATTTCGCATCTTTTTGAACGGGAACAGACTCACCTGTCAATGAGGATTCTTCAATTTTCATATTAATGCTTGACAACAGTCTTAAATCTGCTGGAATAACTCTGCCAGCCTCTAACAAAACAATATCACCCACTACTAATTCAGCAGCAGGAATTTCTATAGGATTGCTGTCCCGTCTGACCAAAGCCGTAGGGCTAGATAACTTTTTCAAGGCTTCAAGAGACTTCTCTGCCTTAGATTCCTGGACCACTCCTATAATGGCATTTAGAAGAATGATAGCCAGAATAATAAAGGCATCAGTAACTTCTCCTAAAAAAATAGATACTACAACTGCACTAAAGAGTATATAAATCATGGGATCTCTGAGCTGTGACAAAAACATCATGACTTTTGTCTTGGGTTTCTTTTCCTGAAATGTATTTGGACCATTCTTTTCAAGTCTTAACTTAGCTTCACTTGAGGATAAACCATCTAGCTGGATTACGCCTATCTGTTTGAGGACATCATCAATTTCCTGCTGTTCGTACATAAATTATACCTCCCTTATGTAAACT
>CAZHLQ010000226.1:0-5514 GCA_964533235.1 uncultured Gudongella sp.
CCCATCATTATCCTACGTTTTGCCTCTTCACCAAAGCCTTCAGTCCTTGATCTTGTGTAAAGCTCATCCAGGGTCTCATAATCTCCTGTCCTGTGTCCATATCTGATCCCGTCAAATCTGGAAAGGTTGGTGCTTACCTCGGATGTTGATATAATGTAATAGGTCTCAAGGGCATATTTTAGGTTTGGCAGTGAAACGAAGTCTATTTTAGCTCCTGCGTTCTCGAACACCTTTATGGCGTTGTCGTAAAGCCCTTGGATACCTTCGAAGTTAGTGAATTTTAGATCTCTGTATTCTATGGGAAGCGCAACCCTTAGACCCTTTAAGAACTCGTCACCCTCCAGAGTGAAGTCTATCCCGGATCTTTTTGATGAGGTGGCATCCAGAGGATCAAAGCCTGCTATTGCCTTTAGAAGAAGATATGCATCGCTTACGTCTCTTCCAAAGGTACCTACCTGGTCAAGAGAATTTGACATCGGCACTACTCCATAGCGTGAAACCATGCCGTATGTCGGCTTGATACCTACTACTCCGCAATAGCTTGCCGGCTGTCTTACTGAGCCTCCTGTATCGCTTCCAAGAGCCAGAGCTGCTTCTCCAGAAGCAACGGCTGCTGCAGATCCGCCTGAGGATCCACCCGGTACTACCTCAAGATTTCTGGGATTTCTTGTTATACCAAAGTAGGAGGTTTCTGTGGAGCCTCCCATGGCGAATTCATCCATGTTAGTTTTTCCAAGAATAACTCCGTCCTCTTTGCGTATCCTTCGGATCACAGTGGCATCAAAGGGTGGAACGAAGTCCTCGAGCATTTTCGAGGCACATGTAGTCCTAAGATCTTTAGTCATTATGTTGTCCTTGATACCTATAGGAATACCTGCCAAAAGACCTGTTTCTTCACCATTTTTGATTTTTTTGTCTATCCTTCTTGCCGTCTCCAGAGCATTCTCTCCGTCAAGGGTAATGAAGGCATTCAGGTCCTTCTCTAGTACTTCAGTTTTTTCAAGGTGGGCTTTAACAAGCTCCTCAGAGGAAACCTCCCCCTTCTTCAAGAGCTCCTTCATCTCCCACGCACTAAGTCGCGTAAGTTCCATAATATCCCCCCTATTCCACTACCTTAAGTATTTTGAAGTATCCATATTGTGTTTCGTGTGCATTCTTTAAGACCTCTTCCCTTGTAAGGGTTTGGCTGTCTCCATTTTCTTTCATAAAGCCGTCCTCGTCGTTGATACCAAAGGTAGGCTCGACATTTTCAGTGTCAGCCTCCTTGACCTTTTGTACGAAGCCTATGACCTGATCGAATTTTTCTGTAAAGCCTGCCAACTCTTCGTCGCTGAAGCTCAGCTTTGAAATACTTGCGATGTGGATTACCTGATCCTTTGTTATCATAGCTCTCTCCCCTTCTCTATACAGAATATATATCAAAAATTTCCTTTAGCTCTTTATCTTCTATTATCGGTATGTTAAGCTCTCTTGCTTTTTCAAGCTTACTCCCCGCCTCAGCTCCGACGATCACTATATCAGTCTTCTTACTTACTGAGCCTGAGACCACACCTCCCATTTTCTCAATCCTATCCTTAATTTCTCCACGTGTCAATCCTTCAATAGTGCCTGTAATGACTACAGTTCTGCCGTTAAAGGGATTGTCTGCAATGATTTTCTCTTCATATGTGGGCGTTACACCCTCCGAGAGGAGTTTATCGATGGCTTGAGATATCCTTTCGTCGTGAAAAAATTCCAGAATGCTTTTTGCGACTGTATCTCCAATATCAGGGATCTGTATAAGCTCCTCATATTCAGCATTTCTTAAAGCCTGGAGGCTCTTATATGTGTCAGCAAGATCCTTTGCTGTCTTGCTTCCTACATTTGATATCCCCAGGGCATAAATGAATGCCTGAAGAGTTGGTTTCTTGCTGTTTTCTATTGCTTTTAGGAAATTAGTGGTCTTTTTTTCCTTAAAGCCTTCTAGCTTGATTATATCCTCAAACCTAATCTCATATATCTCTGGCAGATCCTTTATATCCAGCTGTTCTACAAAGAGCTCTGCAGTTTTTTCGCTGAAGCCTTCTATGTTCATAGCATCCCGGCTGGCGAAATGCACCAGCCTTGATACCAGCTGAGGCTTGCAGGATAGAGTATTGGGACAAAATATGTGGACTCCGTTTTGTACCAGCTCACTTCCGCAGGATGGGCAGTTGGATGGCTTTTCTATCTCATAAGTCTCTAATCCATCTTCCTCAATACTGCCGAGTATCTCTGGGATGACGTCATTGGATCTTCTAATTAATACTTTCCCGTTAAGCCTGACCCTTTTACGCAGGATGTCGTCGTAGTTGTTCAGGGTGGCCCTTTGGACAGTCACTCCTCCAATATCCACCGGCTCTAAGATAGCTGAAGGAGTCACCTTGGCGGTTCTGCCTACATTCCACTGTACTCCAATTACCCTTGTGGTAGTCTCCTCTGCCTCGAACTTAAATGCGATCGCCCATCTTGGGAATTTGCTTGTATAACCGAGAGCTTCCCTTGTCATCATGTCGTTGATCTTTATGACCATCCCGTCAGTCAGGATGTCCAGACTGGATCGTTCCACTTTTTTTCTTCGTATCTCTTCGATCAGATCCTCAATAGTTTGGAATATGCCGATATATGGGAATACGGGCAGCCTGTTTTCCTTTATAAATTCCACCATCTCCATGTGGGTCTGGAATACCTTACCTTCGATATATCCTGTGTTATAGAAGTAGGCTGACAGCTTTCTTTTTTCAGTAATTCTTGGATCCAGATTTCTAAGTGCACCTGCAGCAGCGTTCCTGGCATTCTTAAGGGGCTCGTCTGCAGTGAGATTGTATTCATCAAGAACTGACAGGGGCATTACCCCCTCGCCCTGTATCTCAACTCTTCCCTGGAAGGGTATCCTCAGGGGTATTGATCTAATTGTCTTAAGCTGAGGCATTATTGACTCGCCCTGAACTCCGTTTCCTCTTGTAGCACCCTGAACCAGCTGTCCATTCTCATAGGTAAGGTTTATAGTCAATCCATCAAATTTTAACTCAAGGACGTATTCAGGACCTGGAAGCTTCTCCTCAGAAGTCAGGTTGTAGTCTTCGATTGCTCGCTCAAGCTTTACAGCCCAGGCCTTTAATTCTTCCTCATTTTGTACCTTGTCGAGGCTCCAGAGTCTTCCCAGATGAGTGTGCTTTTTGAAGCCCTCAAGGAGTTCTCCCCCGACTCTTCTGGTGGGTGAGTAGTCAGGCTGATATCCAAGGATTTTTTCAAGCTCGATCAGCTGATCGTACAGCTTATCGTATTCTGAATCACTGACCTTGGGGTCATCCAGTGTGTAATAGTTATAGTTCAAATCGTCGATGAGCCTTATCAGCTCCTCCAGTCTTTCCCTGTCGGTCATGTTCTCACTCCATTCTCTAATCTATTATTGTAAGAGGTGCCATCGACTGCATCAGGAACTTGATCCCGTTCTTGTCGAAGGCTATGGTCAACTTATTGTCGTCTTCCTTTTTTTCGATTGCCACTATCATTCCATTTCCGAATTTTTCGTGTCTTACCTTTGTTCCTATGCTTACCTTTTCTTCAGATATAGACCTTCTCTCTGGAAGTTTAGGCATTAAATTGTCCCTTGTATAGTCCATCGTAAGAAGGTCCTGGGTCCTTGTGACCTCAGGCTGCTGCATCACTCTCTTCCTGGATTCGCTGTATTCATGCTCAATTGTGTCTCCCATTTCCTCCAGAAAGGTGGACGGCATGGTGTAGCTGGTATTACCGTATAGAGTCCTTTTCCTTGCACTGGTGATATAAAGCTGTTCAGCGGCACGGGTTACTGCTACGTAGCAAAGTCTTCTCTCTTCCTCGTGCTCCTCAGGTGACTCCTTTGCTCTAGACAAAGGGAATAAACCTTCCTCCATGCCCACCAGGAACACTATGGGAAACTCCAGCCCCTTTGCACTGTGGACTGTCATCATTGATACCACATTGGTTTCCTCTTGAGTCTTGTCAACGTCTGAAAGCAGTGCTATTGTAGCGAGAAAATCCTCCATAGTTGCATTTGGATCTTTTCGCTCAAACAAGAGTGCTACAGAGAGAAAGTCCCTAATATTGTCTATCCTCGTCCTTGCCTCAATTGTCCTCTCCTTTTCAAGCTCTGCGATATAGCCTGTGGACTCCATTACCTCTTCCATGAAGTCCTTTATTCCCATGAGCTCCTTTTTTGCCATCAAAAGGGACATGGATTCTGCAAAGGGCTTAAGAAGTCCCTTTGCCCGTGAAGTCAGCCCAGGTACCGTTTCACAGTCCAGTACTGCTGAATAAAGGGATTCCTCCTTTTCCAAAGCATAGCCTTCAAGCCTCTCGATTGTGGTATTTCCTATACCTCTTTTAGGAGTATTGATTATCCTCTTTAGTGCGATATTGTCGTTTGGATTTTGTATGAACCTTAAGTAAGCGATTATGTCCTTGACCTCCTTGCGGTCATAGAACTTTATGCCTCCCACGACCTTATATGGTATCTCCTCTGCCATAAAGGCTTCCTCGAAGGGTCTGGACTGGACGTTTGTCCTGTAAAGTATCGCTATGTCTGACAAGCTTGCTCCTCTATAAACCAGCTGCTGTATCCTGGTGGCGACGAATTGTGCCTCCTCCTCTGAGTACTCCAGCTCTATATGGGTCACGGGAGGTCCGCCTGTTTTATCGGTCCAAAGGTTCTTGTCCTTTCTTTGGGTGTTGTTTGCTATGACCTGATTTGCGGTCTTCAATATAGCATCTGTGGATCTGTAGTTTCTTTCAAGAAGGATCACCTTAGCACCCGGAAAGTCCTTTTCGAAATCCAGGATATTTGATATGTCAGCAAATCTCCAGGAGTAAATGGCCTGGTCGGAGTCGCCAACGACGCATATGTTATTATGAAACTCGGACAGCATCTTCACGAAAAGATACTAGATCTTGTTGGTGTCCTGGTACTCGTCCACGAAGATGTATCTGAACCTTTGCTGATACTGTTTGAGGATCGCTGGGTTTTGTCTTAGAAGCTCCACTCCCTTTATCAGAAGGTCATCAAAGTCAAGGGCGTTATAGAACTTAAGCTTCTTCTCGTATAGAGCATATACTTCTCCTGCATTTCTTTCATAGAAGCTGCCATAATTCATGGTGATATATTCATCAGGAGGAACCATGAGGTTCTTCTGCTCACTGACTATGGCAAGCATTGAGTTTTCCTTGTAGGTTTCCTTGTCAAGATCAAGCTCCTTGAGGCACTCCTTCACCAGAGTCTTTTGGTCGTCCCTGTCGTATATGGTGAAGCTTCTTTCATAGCCTATTCGGTCTATATGGCGCCTTAGCATCCTGACGCATATAGAGTGGAAGGTTCCCATCCACATTGCATCGACATCGACGTCGATAAGGCTTGACACCCTTTCCTTCATCTCGCTTGCCGCCTTGTTGGTAAAGGTTATCGCCAGGATCTCATAGGGAGAAACTCCCTTGTCTGCAATCAGATATGCTATTTTA
>CAZHLQ010000227.1:0-16134 GCA_964533235.1 uncultured Gudongella sp.
GGATAATGCTGGCAAATGGAGCAGAGGTTTACAGGGTCGAGGAGACCATTGAGAGAATGATTGTATCAAAGCATACAGCTCCAGTAAACGTCTTTGTGGTCTCCACCGGTATAATTGTAAGTACCGTTATCGAAGGCGATCCCTACACAGTGGTCGACAGAACTCCCTCAATGTCTTTGGATCTCGAGGTGATATCAAGGGCAAATGCGTTTTCACGTCTTTTTACCGACGATGATATGACCGAAGAGCATGCAGAAATAATACTCCAGGGACTAAGAAACCACCCCAGGTTCCCTGGGTTGGTAAGATACCTGTTTAGCGGTGCTGCTGGAGGTTTCTTTGTGCTTCTTCTCGGCGGGACCTTTATTGAATTTTTGTCAGCATACATTGCGTCTGCTTTGGTTGTAATGTTCTCTGATGCACTTTCAAGGGAGGATATGAACTTTTTTATAAAGAACATATCCGGAGGGTTGCTTGCAGCAGGACTTGCTCTTGTTACCGTTTTATTTCTAGGGCTCTTTGGCGTATTTGCTTCCTATAACCATATAGTAGTCGGTCCCTTGATGACTTTAGTTCCCGGAGTTGCATTGACCAATGGAATTAGGGATCTTATTTCAGGCGAGCTCATTGCAGGTAGTGTTAAAATAATGGAGGCTCTTTTTATCGCAATTGCACTTGCTTTTGGGGTCGGTGTGGTACTGCAGTTAAGTCTAGCCATTTTAGGTGATCTTTCATGGATATAATAATTCAATCATTTTATTCATTTTTATGTGTAATGGGCTTTAGCGTTATGTTCAACATACCAAGAAAGCAAATACTTATTGCCAGTCTGAACGGTGCGATCGGATGGTTCATTTATCTGCTGTTGCAATCCAGTTCAGCCAGCTTTATAGTTCCCCCCCTTGCGGGATCGATTGTAGTTGGAGTTATAGGTGAGATAGCTGCAATCAAAAACAAACAGCCTGCAACGATCTTTATTATCCCTGGGATAATACCCTTCGTTCCAGGCTATGGGATATACAATACGATGTACCACATAATAAACAACGATTTTAGTCAAGCAATAGTATCAGGCTCAGAATCGATGTTCATAGCTGTTTCCATCGCCTGTGGGATCGTTATTGCAAATTCGATAATCAAAATGGCAAGGCATTAAGCTTTGCCATTATTGTTTTAAAATAAGGTTAAGATATTTAATAGATAATCTTGCCGATCCCATTCCAATCCTGAACAAACTCTTTGTCCCATATTTTTTAAGCATCTCTGTGCTCTTGTTGCTCATAAGATTAATATACAGATATGTCTTCATAAGCTCCCAATAATAGCTCCTAAGGCTCATTTGGGAAGGCATTACGACCACCTGTCCAAAGCTCCATCGCTCGTGGTCATCTTCCGGGAATAAAAGCCTGTCCTTGAATTCCTTGTAGATAGGAAGACCCGGAAAAGGAGTAAGAGGGTTTATGGTGGATATCTCAGGAGAAAGGAGATATATAAACCTTCTCAATGCCTTGAAGTCCCGCTTTTCCCAGTCAGGATGAGCCATAAAGGATGCCCAGACGTCAACCTTATATACCTTCAATAGTCGGGATACTTCCTCGCTGTCTGTCGCAGTTGCGCGTTTACTATATTCCTTAAGCTCAGTGTCGCTGAAGGTCTCATAGCCTACGAGAACTGCCTTCAGCCCTATATCTACAAATTCCGGCAGGAGCTCCTTGCAGCCAAGTATTCCTTCAACAGAACCGTAGACAATGTAATTTTTCTTAAGCCCAAGCTCTTTTACGAGTTCCAGAAATCCTCTGATCTTGTCCGTACTGGAAAAAAAGTCATTGTCTATGAACATTATTGTGTCTTCCTCGATTGAGAGGAGGTCCCTTTTGGTCAGCTCAGGATCGATAAGTTTTTCCTCAACACCCTCTATTCCCCATCTCAGACAAAATCGGCACGCCTTCCCACACCCTGTTCCGTATTCCATGATAGCTGCAGGCATGTAGCCAAAATATGAATAGCTTCTTCTGTATCTTTCAGTTGATGACCTGTCAGGAATAAGGTACTGGTTTCTGCCTCTGGTCCCCTCGTCCTTATATGAAAGCTCCCTTGAAAGAACACCGGGTATTAAGTCTAGAGTATTTCCCTCCAGCATCTTAAAGAAGCTTTTTAAATTATTCTCAGTAGTGAATTTAAAAATATGGTCCATGGTTTCATCATAGAAGCTTTCAGGCCTTAGTAGACACTGGGTACCTCCCACAATAGTCGTGATCGTAGGATCAAGGTCCTTAACAAGCCTCGAGAGCTTAAGTACCATTCCTACATCCACACAAAGGCTAGTAAAGCCAACTGCCTGAGGATTGTATTCCTCAAGCTCTGACTTTAGGTCTTTATCTATCATCATATCGAAAATCCTTACGTGATGATCTGGTTTAAGGATCCCAAACAGCATTTCAAGGCCCAAGGGCTCTGAAAACATCATTTCTCCAACTGTAACCGCCTGCTTGATCCGCGGCGGTCTTACAAGTAGTATTCTCATAAATTCCTCGCTAAAATATATTTGGCGTTATCCTTTGCTTTATCTGGTGTCTGTAATACAGGTTTACTCCAACGTAGAACAAATATCTTCCCGGATATCTGAGGAATGCCTTCTTAAGTATATTTCTCTTAATGATAGAGCTTATTGTAAACAGCTCGTCGTAAAGCCTCCAATAGCTTGCAGTCAGCTCATCAGGGGTCATGTTTGAGGGTCTATAGACTGCAAAGGTGCCGTCATAGGAATAGATATCCTCGACCACCAGCCTTCCCTGTGCCTCCATCTCCTTGAAAAACCGGGTTCCTGGAAATGGGGTAAGGATATAGAATCTGGGGACTGATATCCTATTGTCCTCAATGAAATCTTTTGTAAGTTTTATAGAATCGAGAGTGTCTCCTTCTCCTCCTACTACCATCTCTGTGGACACTTCTATTCCATATCGCCTGATATTTTCAATAAGCCTTGGATAGCTTGCAGGATCAGCCCATCCCTTGCTCATGCCAATAAGGCTCTTCCTCGAAATACTTTCCAGGCCAAAGCTAAGTGCAGTGCAGCCGCTGTCTGCAAGGCTTTTTAGCAGCTCCTCATCCTCGCCTACCCTTATATCGCACTGACTCATCCATTTAAGTCCCTTGGCCTTAAGAAGCTCAAGGACTTGATTAAGGTAGTCCCGGTCAGAGAGGATATTGTCATCCAGCAGCAGCACCTTCTTAAAGCCTAGTTCTCTGACCTGTTCAAGATCCCTCTCCAGCTCCTCGAGGTGTTTTCTTATATAGCTTCCCTCATATAGGCAGGCAACTGAGCAAAAGCTGCAGACATTGGGGCATCCTCTTCCAGCCTGCACGGGAAGAAAGTCCCCAATTGGTTTATGGAGGATCAGGTCGAACCTGGGAGCTGGTGTTGAGAACCATGGACCAGAGTGCCTATTCTCATATCTGCGCTTGAGCTACACTCTGTTAAAAACCTCCAAGAGCTCACTCCATCCCATCTCGGCATCTCCAACAACTAGAGCATCGCAGTATTTCAAAGACTCTTCAGGCATAATGCTGGCCATATATCCCCCAAGGACTACTGTCTTACCTCTTGCTCTGAACTCCCTTGCAAGGTCGATCGACCTAAGGACTCCATGACCCATGGTGCTTATCCCCACAAGGTCGCAGGGATGATCCAGTGGCACATCCTCAATTGTCTCGAGGATGATCTCAACCTCCCAATCCTCAGGGGTCAAGGCTGCAAGAATAGGCAGCGCAAGTCCAACAAAATATAGCCTGCTCTTTCTTATGGGCTTTTTCTCCTTGTCATATGGACTTGGCTGAATAAGCAGTAATCTCTTCATCATATCCCTCTCAGTATCTTACCAACGTATTGAAGGCTCACTCTCTGGCTGCCCATAAGCATCTTAAGATTCTCTCTGATTCCGTAGGTCCTTAAAAGCCTTACGATATTTCCGGGTCTCATTACGACTCTCCAGTAAGATAATAGCAGCCTTATATAAAACGCCCTTACGGTCATTCTTTCAGGTTGAAGAGCTACATGAGCCATATCCCACAGGTGGTGATCCTCTCTGTTAATAAGGAGCTTGTCCTCGTACTCAGTGAAAATTTCAGTACCTGGAAGGGGGGTTAAAGGCTGTAGGTTTACAAAGGTAACCCCTTGTTTGACCAACCATCCAGAAAGCTCCCAGAAATCAGCAGCAGAAAAATCCATTGGAATTATTAGAGTTGCATAGAGCTCTATCCCCAGGTCCTTTAGCAGTCTTATGCACTCCTCATTTATCTCTCTTGTGGTTCCTTTTCTATAGTCCTTAAGGTCCTCAGATCTTACGGATTCAATTCCGACGATAACCGCCCTTAAGCCCACAGAGTGTAGCTCATTCATAAGCTGTGGATGGGAGGCAATAAAGTCAGCCCTTCCGTAGACCAGAAACCTTTTGTCTATACCCTTTTCCTTAACCAGTTCAATAAACCTGCCAAGCTTCTCCTCGTCATATAGAAAATCATCGTCAACTATATATATCTCCCTCTCAGGGATCGACAGAATTTCATCGATGACCTCCTCCATTGGCCTTTTATAGTAGCTCCCACGGGTGATCTCCCTGCAGAAGCAAAAGCTGCAATTGTAAGGACAGCCAAAGGAGGTCTTAATAAGTGCACATGGATTGTGGAACATATAATAGTATTTTTGTCTGTACCTTGATACAAGTGACCGGTCAGGAGGAAGCAGCTTCAAGTCATATGGATCTCTCTCCATAGACTTCAGGCCTTCTCTTATCTCCTCTATAGCTCTTCCCTCCAAAAGCTCCTTTACGGCAAGGTTAAAGCCCTTCACCCCATTCCAAGTGAATATTAAATCAATAAAGGGAGACTTGAAATCGTCACCAACTACCTCAGCATGTACTCCTCCAACAGCTGTAACTGCATCTGGCAGCAATTTCTTAACAGCTTCAGCCATTTCCTTGATCGTTCCAACATGAGTTATATAACCTGTAAACGCCACCAGCTCAGGTTTTTCCCTTAAAAGTATGCTCTTAAAGCTTTCCTTCTCAAGGATCATATCATAGATCACGGCTTCTACCTGCTCTGATAATACACCAGGGATATTGCCTGCCAGGTACTCCAGCTCAAGGGGTTCGCAAATCATGACATGCTGAAGTCCGATGGTCTCCTTGTGAGGACGGGGTCTTACCAGCAGGATCTTCATAGCTCCTTCCTCCTAAGCTGGTAGACTGAAATTGTCGGCATATAGGGTCTTTCCCTTATTATCTGATGACTTTCGAGATCGAAGCAAGGATTTATAAGCTCTAAAAAGCTATCGTGTGAAGGATACTCCGCACTTCCTGTGGTCAACTTTACCATAGACATCACCAGCTTATCGTATAATGAGTTGATGCTTGCGAAGGCTATGACAAGACTTCCTCCCGGAGCTAGTAACCTATGCAGTTCCATTATGACCTTGTGCTTTTCAGCATAATAGGGAAAGGAATGGGTGCAGACTATGATGTCAAAGGAGTCCTTAAGAGAACTTAGCTCCTCTGCAGCGAGTTGGATGTGTTTCGCGTTTGGATTCCTCGATTTGGATATCCGAAGCATTTCGCCGGATGAGTCTATCCCTGTAAGAGAAATACCTCCGTGGTTTTTCTCAAGCTCCTCCATCAGCTCCCCAACTCCGCAGCCAAGGTCAAGGATCCTAGTGCCTTGTATTGGTTCAAGCTCTCTTATGATATCCAATACGGCATGCCTTGTAGGCCTCAGTGAGTGTTTCTGTACCCAAAGCCTATGATATCTCGATGCCCAAAAATCCCATATCATTTCATTCATAGTTTACCTCTTTAAGATGTATTTCCATACCCTTCCGGACCTTAAAAGCCTTAGGTGGGTCAGATAAAACTCCATGTAAAAAACAGCCTTTGGAAGCTTTGAAGGGAGTATAAGGTGGAGGAAATCACTCCTATTTGACCTGTGGTCGATAATCTTATCCTTCATTTCCTCATAGTCTGCAGTTCCCTTTATCGGCGTAAAAATTGACATAGTGAATACCTCGATATCCAATTCTCTGATGAAGGATCTAAGCTCCCTGAAATCCTTCCTGGTGTATCCAGGATCTACAATGAACAGAGCAGTCAAGTCAATTTCTGCAGCTTTAAGGCTCTCAACTATATCTCGAAACGTCTCCGGTCCAATTTCTTTGTTGTAATCCTGAAGCTGCCAGTGGAATGGTGCCTCAAAGCCTACGATTGCTTCATTCAGTCCTGCTTTTTTAAGTTTCTTGAGTATGCTTTGATTCCTGAAGATAAAATCAGCTCGAAGATAGCCTATGATACTTCCAGAAAACCCTGCTTCATTTGACGCTTCGATAAAGCTCCTTGCATCATGTTCATTTTTCATTAGGATGTCGTCTACGATCCAGCAGTAGCCTGGAGATAGCTCCGTCATCTCCTGAAATAGCCTCCTGTAGTCAGATTTAAGGTACTTACTCCCATTTAAGGCCTTGCAATAGCAAAACGAACAGTCGTGGGGGCATCCTACCCCTGACTTAAACAGCGCTACGTCCTTCTTATCAAGATATCTGGTCTTTCTTCTTATTCTTTTGAATAGAGCTCTATCAGGGACGATCTGCTCAGCCTGCTCAAGATTTACCTCATTTCCAAGGATCCAGATACCATCCTCTCCTGACATGATATCAGTACCCTCTAGAGGAGTTTTGCCATCCCATGTCTGGAGGACATCCAAAAGTCTCATAAAGGCTTCAATGCTTCCAGAGTGAATGACAAGATCGAAGGGTTCGTCTCTAAAAACCTCTTTATTCAGCTGTACATGGACTCCTGAAGCTGCAATCAATGAATTTGGATATTGCTTCCTGTATTCGGCTGCCCTTTCTCTCATAGCGTCCTCAGCTGTGTTGTAGCCATTCAGGATAACCAGCTCCGGAGCAATATTAGCCGACATCTGGAGACGGAACATCTTATCCACCAGAAAAACCTCATGACCTGAGCTTTCAAGTGATGACTTTAGATACTCCAGCTCAAGCGGTTCTGTAACAACTGGCTGGAAAAAGTTGAATATGGTATCTACTCTGGTTTTCTCAATAAGGATCCTCAAAACCTCTCAGCCCCCTTGAAAACATGGTATGCAGTATCAGTTTCTTTGTAAGCCAAGAGCGATGAAACTAGTTGTAAAAGCTTTCTAAGCAGAGGATTTTTGTGATAAAGCATCATATACCTTTCTTCACTGAAGCATCCCAGCTTAAGCTTAGTCTCAGCAGATGTCTGTCCCATCTCTATAAGTTCAGCTCCATTATCAAGTCCCTCTTCAAGAACTGAAAGGAGCATGTTCCAGTAAAGGTCATAGCTCTTAACATCCTCCTCCCTGAAGCCGCAGAACATAAATACAAGTCTTTTACCCACTAGCTTGGTCTGAGTGAAGGCAAGCAGCCTTCCATCTGATTTGTCTCTAAACTGGGTAAGTCTGGCAGGGTATATCCTAAAAAAATCTATGGACAATGTCTCCAGGGGAAATTGTGTTCTTTTCATGACGTCTAAATAGAGTTCGTAGTGCTCCTCCGCAAATTTTTGCTGCTGGATAGTCTCTATATCGATCGAGCTTCCCCTGTCGAGGGCAAGTCTCAGCCTTCTTCGATAGCTGCTCCTCAGGGATATCAGATAATCATCCATATTCCTGAATGTGTTCTTTAGTACGTAGGTTGGAAGAGTTCGCACCGAGCCCTTAAGAGCTTCCCTGCTGTTAAGCACAAGAGTAATGCCTTTAAGACCATTAAGGATCTCAAGAAGCTCCTTCTCTACAGCCCAGTATCCCTGTGAGGCCAGAGAAACAGGAAGCCCCACGATTCTTAGAGGGATTTCCCATTTTGATCCATTCATGAAAGTAAATGGTGAAATACTTATTCTGTAAGTAGACGCTAGGCTCTTGTTGTTTTGATAATATATCTGTCCGCATGGATTTGTACTCTCCAGTACCTCCAAAAGCTCAATTATCTCAGGATAAACCTGAAAATCCTCTCCCTGCAGATCTGATATCCTTTTGAATGCTATCATCACTTGAGCTCCTTAATATAGGCTGTGTATCTTTTTGACTCACCATCTGCCCATTTCAATCCAAAAGCCCTGGAATCCATATTATCCTCAAGTACCCATCCTGACTCCATATGAGAGTATCTCCCTCTGGTTCTTTCAAGGCAGTATTGGAATAGGGCAAGTATGGCCCCTCTTCCCTTTTCCTTTTCAACAACGCCCATCTCAACTATCTTGAAGGTATCTATTTTCTTTTTATTCATCCAAAACCTAAGGAGTGTTTTTAGTCCAATAGTCTCTCCCGGCTTCATCAGCTGATGAAAATCAGGATACCAGAGCATAAAACCTACAGGTTCATCTCCGCGGTATACGAATAGAAGGTTCTCAGACTTCAGAAAAAGCTTGAAGTCCTTGAAAAGCTCAAGATCCTCTTCTGGCACCCTCCTGTAATAGAAGGGATGGGATGAAAACGCCTGGTTATTGATACGAGTGTACAGCTCTGCCTCCTCGGGAAGTTTTTCCAAGTCAAGCTCTCGGACACTATACCTTGACTCTATCCTTTCCCTTAGGGATTTCCCCATGAGCTGATCCAAACCCCTCATGTCCTTTTTGTAGGATACGAGATCTATGGGCTCGAAGCCATTTTCAATGAAGTATTGGTGGAAATACTCAGGATTATGAGACATGCCGAAGCTCTGGACCTTATCGTAGCTGTCAGCAAGAAAGCCAAGGCCGTAATTTACGTGTAGATTAAGAGATCCTGTTATCTGCTTAGCTCCAATTTCCCTGGCCAATTCTTCAGCCTTTGCCAAAATTATGCTGAAGGCTTCCGAATTATACCCATCGCTTTCAAAGAAACATAACTGGAGTGCTTCAGGCATCCTGTCAGCCTGAGCCAGGATCGTTGCCATCACTATCTTGTCCTCATCCACAACTAATACCGGCTCAAGATATGCTGAAGCTGCCATCACCGACTCTTTATACAAGAGACCCCTTAACAGCCCTGACATGGAGTCTCTTCTCAAAGGGTCCTTCCTGCATTGGTCCAAATAAAAGCTCACGAATCTACTCTTCAGTTTTTTTGAATCGGCAATAAAAAGCTCCATCTGTCCTCCAGGTGTGAATTGTATCTTTTATTATACCATATGCACATTGCTTGAGTATCGAGTATAATAATCTCAAGGCGACACCTAGGAGGCTATTATGGAGATAAGAAGAATATTTGAGGATAAGCATATCTTGGCGGTAATCAAGCCGTCGGGAATTGCTGCCCAGGGTGACAAGACTGGAGACGAGGACCTTATGACTATGCTTGGAGGGAACCTATTTCTTGTCCACAGGCTTGACAGACCTGTTGGAGGGATAATTCTCTACGCTAAAACTCAGGCAGCCGCAGCAAAACTTTCTAAGCAGATAACTGATAAGACGATTCAAAAAGAGTACTATGTGGTTGTTATGGGAACCCCTTTTGCTCCTTATGGTGAACTAAGTGACCATCTTAGAAAGCTCAGGACAGTTAATATGAGTAAGGTTGTCCCGCCTGGTACTCCCGGGTCAAAGGAAGCAAGACTATCATACAACCTTATAAAAACCGTTAAAACCAGTGACCCTGGAGCTCTAAGTCTTCTTTCCGTAAAATTACATACAGGAAGGCACCACCAAATCAGAGTCCAGCTGTCAAATGCAGGACTGCCCATTTGGGGAGATACTAAGTACAACAGGGTATTCATGAAAAAGAAGGGCTGGAGCCAGATCGCACTGTGGTCTAATAAGCTCGTCTTCAAGCATCCTGAAGATAGTAGACTTATGGAACTTGCTTCGCTGCCACCTAATGAGGAGCCCTGGAGTTTATTCAATTTTTTTGATGACAGTGAGGTGGGCGTATGAGTAGACATTATGAGACTGAGAGACTCATCTTAAGGACGCTTGAGGAGGAGGATGCTGGAAGGGTCCTTGAATTTTACTTGAGGAACAGGGAATTCCTCAAGGAGTGGGAAACAGAGAGAACCGAGGACTATTTCACTCTGGATTATCAAAGGCTCCTTATACAAAAGGAACAGATAGTTATGGAGCACGGAGGCTCGCTAAGACTTTGGATCTTCAAGAAGGAGGACCCTGCAACGCTCATCGGCTCCCTTGGCTTTGACAATATAGTGATGGGTCACTTCAGATCCTGTTTTATGGGCTACAAGATAGATAAGGACGAGATAAACAAGGGTTACATCACTGAGGCTGCCAGAAAGGGAATTGAGATAATGTTTGACCAATTCGGTTTGCACAGGATAGAGGCAAATATCATGCCAAGAAATGTCAGATCGCTAAGGGTAGCTGAGAAGCTTGGTTTTCACAATGAAGGTCTTGCTATTAAATATCTGAAGATAAATGGCAAGTGGGAGGACCACATACATATGGTCCTATTGAATGAGAAGCTTGAGAAGGAGGATCGAACTTAAATGCCAAGACTATATGGAAAAAGCATAGTGCTTAGAGAATACCGATGGGAGGACCTGGATGGTATAAGAGGCTGGGTCAATGACAGTGAGGTTACACAGTTTTTAAGCGGATTATTCCTCTATCCTCACACGCTTCACCAGTCAGAGAGCTACTTAAGCATGATGATCGAACACAAATCTGAGGCCAGGGGCTTTGTAATTGCAGATAAGGACACCTTGGAGTATATCGGTCAGATAGATTTGATTAAGGTGGACTGGGTAAGCAGAAAGGCGACTCTTGGTATAGTCATAGGCAGGAAGGAGCTCCAGGGGAAAGGCATCGGGACCGAGGCTATCAAGCTGCTTCTTGGTTTTGCCTTTAACCAGCTTAACCTGAACAAGGTGGATCTAACCGTAAGGGATTACAATAAAAGAGGCATCAGATGCTACGAAAAATGTGGGTTTATTGAGGAAGGAAGGCTCAGAGAGGATTACTATATCAACGGGGGATATACTGACACGGTACTTATGGGCTGCTTAAAAAGAGATTTCATAAAAAAAATGGGCGAATAAACGCCCATTTTACTTATAGCTCTAGTATAAGCTCTTCAAGACTTCTCTTTGGAACATGGTGAACACCGTTCTCGTCTCTCCAGTACTTGATATCTCCATCCGGTCCAATATCCTCAAGAACTACTTTTTCCTTCGGCTTACCCAGCGCGATCACAAGAAGTATTTCATATCGATCAGGGACATTCAGCTTATTTTTAAGGTTTTCCTTATTGAAGCCTCCAAACATACAGCCTCCGTAGCCCTTTTCCACAGCTCCAAGAAGAATGCTTTGACATGCTATACCATGATTCCAGTATATGTTGGAGCTGATTTCCTTGTCTGCTACCATAACAATATATGCCGAAGGCTTCTCACCCTCGATGGGTCCGTCCCAATCCTTTAGATACGCTGCCCACTTCAACTCCCGGAATATCATTTCGTTCTTCTCTGCAGTGTGTGAGACAATGTATTTAAGCTGCTGCATATTGGCACCGGTTGAAGAGAGCCTTGCCAGATCGATAAATTCCAATAACTCCTTTTCTGTGATCTCAACATTCTGGTAAAACCTTCTATAGGTCCTGTTTTTGATGATCAAGTCCTTAATCACAAAATCTCCTCCTCTTCAAAGTTTCTAAGATATATTCCTGTTATTGACGCCTCATTCCTTATTATTTCTCTTGGAGTGCCTTCAGCGACAAGCTCCCCTCCCTTGATACCTCCCTCAGGACCAAGGTCGACGACCCAGTCCGAGTAAGCTATCACCTGCTGATTGTGCTCAACTACAATAACCGTATTTCCTGCATCGACAAGCTTATCCAGGAGCTTAAGAAAATTTTCCACATCCAGGGGGTGGAGTCCCGTAGTAGGCTCGTCTATAAGGTAGAGGTTCTTTTTGCCCTTGTTTTCCATTAGGTCCTTTGAGAGCTTCAGTCTCTGGCCTTCTCCACCTGACAAAGTAGTTATAGACTGCCCGAGTTGAAGGTATCCCAGACCTGCTTCGACTAGAAGCTCCAGGATTGCAGCGGCCTTTTTGTTGTCCTTGAATAGTACCAATGCTTCCTCTACAGACATATCCAGCACGTCATTTATATTGGAGCCCATATACTTTACATTCAAAATCTCGTCCTTAAATCTCTTGCCTCCGCAGTCAGGGCAAATAACCTCGATATCCTGGAAAAACAGCATGTTGCTGGTAATAAAGCCCAATCCTTCGCAGGCTTCACATCTTCCTCCGCCGGTGTTAAAGGAGAAATGCTTGGCATCGAGACCTTGTTTTTTTGCTTCCAGAAGACCTCCAAAAAGCTTTCTTATCTCTGTGTAAAGTCCGGTATAGGTGGCTGTATTTGATCTTCGCATTCGAGAAAGCGGCGACTGTTCAACAGTGATTATATTGTCAAATAACTCAGTACCCAATACCTCACGATATTTTGAGCTATCCTTTCCCTTTGCTAGTACATCAAATACTAGTGTAGATTTTCCGGAGCCTGAAACACCGGTAACACTCGTCAAACACCCAACAGGAAAGCTCACATCTATGCCTTTGAGGTTATGTAGATTTGCATTTCTAACCCAAAGCAGCTCACCTGTGCCCTGCCTGAAGGAGGTCTTGATCTGTTTGGAACTTCTTAACCAAGACCCGGTAACTGATTTTGGGTCCTCCTTGATATTCTCAAGGGTACCTGTACCTATTACTTCTCCTCCATGCTTTCCTGAGCCCGGTCCAAGATCCGCAATGAAGTCAGCCTCCTTCATGACCTCAGGATCGTGCTCAATAACTATCACTGTGTTGCCAAGGTCTCTAAGATCCTTAAGTATCCTGATAAGACCCTCAGTATCTCTTGGATGAAGTCCAATCGTAGGCTCATCCATTATATATATAACACCTGTAAGTGTTGAGTCCAGGATCGCTGCAAGCTTTATCCTTTGAGCCTCTCCTCCTGAAAGGGTCATAGTCTGTCTGTCTGGTGAAAGATAACCCAATCCCACGTTGTTGATCCTATTTATTTTTGTCTTTAAGTCAAGGATATATGGCTCTACCAAAGCAACTTCTCTATCAGATGCAGTTCTTGTTAGATTATTGATCCATGCTCCCAACTCCTCGAGAGATGACCTTGCCAGTTCAGGAAGTCTCGTTCCGTGTACCTTTACACTTCTAGAAACCTCTGACAGCCTCTCTCCATTACAAGCCGGGCAGACCTTAGAATGGAAAAATCCTTCAAGCTGCTTAGCCAATCCTCCCTTATCAGAAAGTCTCCTCCATAGGGTTGTATAAACTCCTTCAAACCTTCCATCATTAACCTTAGCTGGGGCTTTAATCTCAGGAAATAGTCCCTTGACCTCATCACTTTCAGCTCCATGTAGAAGTATGGCAAGCTGCCCCTCAGTATAGTCCATTACTCTTGTTTCCTTTTGAAGGGGGACTCCATAGTGCTTCATTGCCTTATAGACATTCCCTACCTGATAATCCTTGTAGGCGTGGTCCCAGTACAGGACTGCTCCTTCCTCAAGTGTAAGAGTTTTATTTATAACCGCAGCTTCACTTATTTCAATGACCTCGCCCAGGCCATGGCACTTCTCGCACGCCCCTTCTCTTGTATTGAAAGAAAAATGAGTTCTGGTAAGCTTGTCCATTTTGTGTCCACAGCTGGAGCAGTACATGTATACTTTGTAGTCGCTTCCATCCTTTACGAGCTCCTCCTTGCAAAGGTGTGAATATATTCGTGAATGACAATTTGGACATTCTCTTTCATGGAGCTTCTCGAATATCATCCTGAGGTCCGTGTAAATATCGGTTACAGTGCCAACTGAGGACCTTGGGTTCTTGCCATATTCTCCCTGACCAATAAGCACAGCAGGTGAGAGATTTCTCATTTCATCCACCTTTGGCTTTCGAATGCCCTGAAGTCCTATGGCTTCAAGGTACTGCCGCTGGCACTCCTGAAATATGACATCAACCGCTAAGGTTGATTTACCGGAACCCGAGAGACCAGTGAGGACTATAAGCTTGTTCTTGGGAAGATTTAATGAGATATCCTTAAGGTTTGCTTCCCTGGCACCCTTGATTATCAAATCCAATCTCTTTTCACCTCCTGAGTTATGACATCTCGCCAAAGAAGGACCCTCTATTTTCTTAGAGCGGCCTTTTCCATTGCTATTCCATCCTTCCCCACTTCATCTCTTCGCCTTTATCATCGAACTTCTTTCTTTTAGCAGTGACTTCCTCAATTTTGATCTTGTAGATGTTCGTTCTATGAAGTCCTCCGTCGATGGCGATATCAATGTACTTAAGCTTGCTTGGAGTATATTTCTCACATATAAGTCTTAATGCTTCTATTTTTTCTTCCTTTTCCTGTACTATCCTTACATTACCTGATACTACAGCAGACTCGAATTCTGTTGTAAATACTGTGCTGGCAAGAGCTGCAGCCGCTCCCTTATCTTCGGATATTTCCTCCAGCTCTTCATTTGAATAAAGCTCAGGAACCTCTACATTCCCCACAAATACTACCCTCACCTTTGGTTCTCTCTCGAACAGCTCTACTTTTTTTCCTTCATTTGCAGAATGGAAATAAAGGAAATCTCCTTTTCTAGCAATAGAAAGAGGGATACTATAGGGCTCGCCCTTATCATCCACCATGGATAGTACTCCATATTGAGCTCTTTCAATCACCTCAAGTCCAAACTCACTGCTCATTTCTCTGTCCTTACGCCTCATCAAAGCTACCTCCTTGATTCTTGTCTATATATCAGGACCAATATAGCATACAAATTTCTTTTATACTAAAAGTATAGCATAAGTGAAGTATCTGACGCTCCTATAGATAAAAAAAGACAAGGGTAGATTCCCCCTGTCAAATTATCACTATGGAATTATTTTTAGAAATAGATCTCCGCTTCTGAAAACAAAGCAGCCTTTCCGCTCATTTTTATTCTCTTACCCAGATATTCACAATATAGAACTCCTCCTCGCTGTGAAGCTTGGTAGGCAACTACTTTCTCCTTACCCTCACTTACTGCCCAAAATGGTACTATATGACAGTGACCTGAGCCCTCAGTCGATTCCAAACAAATGGATCAAGGGCCAGTGGACACGTTGCTGCCAATCAGCCTCAGTGTGAGCTGCACCAATAATCCAATGGGCTTCAATACTTCCTTTTGAGCTATCATATATGCTTAGGATATGTTCAACGACCTTGTCAAAGGACTTATCCAGGTTGCCCTCTCTTGTTCCCATGTCTATCCACATGCGGCTGCTTTCAATTGCATCCTGGTGCATATACACTGTTCTGATATTTTCCCTCGTCTCCCACCAGAACGAAGGAGATATTATCCCAAGTCTTCCAAATACATCGGGATTTCGGAATCCAATATTAAAGGACACCAGCCCTCCCATGGATGATCCCATAAGGCCAGTGTCCTCTGGGTTGGTCAATGTCCTGAAGTTTTCATCGATAAAGGGCTTTAACTCCTCAATAATAAATCTTTCATACAACCATCCCTTAGCCCTTATCCTCTCTCTTTTATACTTACCATTGAAGTGAGCGTACTCACTCAGCCTATCATGCTCCATGTTGTCTATTCCAACGATTATAAGCTCCCTGATCATTCCCCTGTCCACTAGCTCATCATGGGTTTCATGTACCATCCACCCCACTCCGGCATAGGCTCTTTCACCGTCAAATATATTCTGGCCATCATGCATGTACAGCACGGAGTATGATTTATCGGTGGATTCATAATAGCTCGGTGGCAAATATATATTTATCTCTCTGGTGTTATTGAGGATATTGGAGTAAAACTCCTCAATTTTTACCATGCGCTCATTTATCTTGAACATTTTTTGTCTCCTAAGATTTCTTATTATGTATTGTTATAAACACCTCACACTCATAATATCAAATTCTTAGTCAAAGCTAAATAATATTATCCCTTTTCAGCTCTTTAATTGCATTTTTGACTGCCATTTTGATTATGAAATATAACATATTAGACAAGGTTCCTGTCCCCTTGTCTTACAGGGACTAGTAAATTTATTTTATCTCATGGCGTTTTTTTGGGTAAAAATTTAGCAATAATATCCATCAATTTTGGTTATTATAAAC
>CAZHLQ010000228.1:0-3711 GCA_964533235.1 uncultured Gudongella sp.
AAAGACCCGGTAATAATAAGCTACTTCTCGCCACCATACTACCCACATATCTACGTAAAGGGAGAAAGCGAAAGAGAGAAGAAGCTGGTAGCAGCAGTAGATAAGGCAATAGCAAACGCAGGAGATGAATACCATATAGTAAACAAGAAATTCTATCCATACATCTCAGACCTAAGCTATGCAGCAGCACCAAGAGAAGAGAAGGCAGTAGAATCCCTGAAAGAGAACATGCCAGGCTTTGGAGTCAAATACAGCCTGCCACTTAAGGAAATGCAGGAGCTGAACCTTCCAGTAGTAAACATAGGGCCATACGGGAAGGACGCTCATAAGTTCACAGAGAGAGTCGAGATGGGCTACTCCTTCGGAGTACTTCCACAGATACTCCTTGATACAGTATCAGAATTGATGAAGTAATATATTGGCTGCGGGAAACCGCAGCCTTTTCCATATTGAAATATAGACAGGGCTGGGATATAATAAGGTCATAAGGGCGGGAAAATTTCCGCCGAATTTTAAGCGCCAAGTGCCGAAATTCAAGCGCTCGTAGTTTTTGGTATCAATCGTCAATTGTCAAGTATTTGGATCATTTGATTTTAGATTTTTATTGTCAATTGTATTTATGAACAGGAGGTAATTATGAAGGAGCTTTTTTTCAAGGAAAATATGACTGAGATAATGGATTACCTGGAAGAGGGGATACATATAATCGATGCTGCGGGAAAGATAGTCTATTACAATAACTTTGCCAAAAGGATAGACGGGGTCGACCCTGCTAAGGCAGTGGGACAGCATCTTCTGGAGATTTATCCTTCCCTGGATGAGGAGACCAGCACCATGCTTACCGCCATAAGGACCGGCGTTCCCATATTAAAAAAGGAACAGACCTTCCTGAACTACAAGGGCGAGAAGATAACTACCATAAACTCCTCAATACCAATAAAAAGCAGAGGGAAGATCCTTGGGGCAATCGAGATATCAAAGGATATAACCCAGGTAAGGGAGCTTTCTGAAAAGATCGTGGACCTTCAAAACCAGCTTTATTCAGGCAATAAAAAGTCTGACCAGGCACGGGAGTCAGCCAGGTACACGTTCTATGACATAGTAGGCGAAAGCGAGGAGATCAAGAAGCTAAAGGCCCTTTCAAAACGAGCCGCAGAGGGAGACGTTCCTGTTCTTGTTTCGGGGGATACCGGTACAGGCAAGGAGCTTTTCGTTCATTCGATCCACAACGGCAGCAAAAGGAGACACAACCCATTCATCACCCAAAACTGTGCAGCTCTGCCGTCAAACCTTCTGGAGGGGATACTCTTTGGTACCACAAAGGGAGGCTTTACAGGCGCTGAGGACAGACCTGGTCTATTCGAGCTGGCAGATGGAGGGACGTTGTTCCTGGATGAGATCAACTCCATGCCACTGGAGCTTCAGTCAAAGCTTCTCCGAGTGCTGCAGGACGGGAACGTAAGGCGCGTAGGAGGCACGAAAATCAAGAACGTTGATGTAAGGGTAATAGCTGCGACAAATGTTTCCCCAGAGGAAGCCATCGAGAAAAAGCAGCTTAGAAAAGACCTTTACTATCGTCTAAACGTCATAAGCTTTGAGATCCCTCCATTAAAGGAGAGGAAGGACGATATCGAGGTCCTGGCAAACCACTTCATTGAGAAATTCAACATGAAGATGGGAAAGAGCACAAAGGGGATATCCAGAAGAGCCCTCAATCAATTCCTGGACTACCCATGGGAGGGGAACGTACGTGAGCTGGAGCACCTTATTGAGGGAATAATGAGCATCTACGATGTGGATGTTATAGACATTGAGCATCTGCCGCCAAAGGTTCGTAAGACTAAGGGCAAGAAGGAAAAGCGGAGGATAAACCTTGCCTTGAACCAGGTTTTGGAGGAAACGGAAAAATCGCTGGTGCAGGAGGCAATGAGGCAGACTGAAGGAAACATCACTCATGCTGCAGATCTTCTCCAGATCCCAAGGCAAACCCTTCAATACAAGCTGCAGAAATACGGCATACTATAGCCTGAGATTTGTACACCTCAGGCTTTTTATTATATCAAACGCCGAATAATCGGCAGTGGAATACCTTTTCCCTGACGACGGGATCAAGGAATGGCCTTATAAGCCATTTTTTAACAATCTTTTCCTTGGCATGATACTTGCATAATATATTATATGCAAAGCAATTAAGTATCCAGCAAGGAAAAGCTTTCAAACCAAAAGGAGGAATATTATGAGAAAAGGAAGTCCGTACGGAACACACAGAGTAATTGAGCCAAAGGGAGTCCTACCCCAGCCAGCATTTAAGATCGACAACGACATGGAAATCTACGACAACGAAATACTTATCGACGTTAAGACCCTTAACGTAGACTCAGCCAGCTTCACTCAAATCAAGGAGCAGGCAGGAGGAGACATAGAAGAGATCAAGAAAATAATGACAGGTATCGTTGCTGAGAGAGGCAAGCACCAAAACCCTGTAACAGGATCAGGCGGAATGCTTATAGGTATCGTAGAAAAAATCGGCCCTGCACTGGAAGGCAAAACTGACCTTAAGGTAGGAGACAAGATCGCAACATTGGTATCTCTTTCCCTTACGCCGCTTAGGATAGACGAATTCCTTGAAGTCAGAAAGGATATCGACCAAGTGGACATCAAGGGAAAGGCAATACTATTCGAATCAGGGATATATGCAGTACTTCCTGACGATATGCCAGAGACGCTGGCACTTTCAGTTCTAGACGTAGCAGGAGCTCCGGCACAGACTGCAAAGCTTGTTAAGTCTGGCGATACTGTAGTAGTCCTCGGCGGTACAGGTAAATCAGGAATGCTTTGTCTATACGAAGCAAAGAAAAGAGCTGGAGTAACAGGTAAGGTAATATGCATCGGAAGCAGGGAGAAGACCATCGAAAGAGCGAAGGCAGCAAACCTTGCAGACGAATATATAGTAGCTGACGCGACAAATGCGATCGAGGTAATGGAGAAGGTTGCAGCTGTAACCAACGGACAAATGGCTGACATCGTAATCAACACAGTAAACATTCCAAACACAGAGATGAGCTCCATCCTTATGACTAAGGACGGCGGAACTGTATACTTCTTCTCCATGGCTACAAGCTTCACTAAGGCAGCCCTTGGAGCAGAGGGAGTAGGCAAGGACGTCAACATGATCGTAGGAAACGGATACACCAAGGGCCACGCAGCGATCACTCTTCAGCTTATGAGAGAATCAGAAACTTTGAGAAAGATTTTTACAGAACTTTACGCGTAAATCTTAGTGAATAAGTAAGAGTGAATAGTGAATAGTTAAAACCTGACAACAAAGGAGATCATAGTGAGAGAAAGTATACTGTTTGATAAAAGCAGACTATTTGCTATTGAGATTATTTATTTATACAAGAGAATAAGTGCTGAGAAAAAAGAATTTGTTATATCAAGACAAGTTCTAAGATCAGGGACTTCAATAGGAGCAAATATCAGTGAAGCAAGATTTGCTCAGTCAATCCCGGATTTTGTTTCAAAAATGAGTATTTCGCTTAAAGAAGCCAATGAAACTTTTTATTGGTTAGATTTATTGATGGAAACTGGTTATATAGAACCAAACCATGGGGAAGAGCTAAAGGACAAATGTCTTGAAATAATTAAGATGCTTCAAGCTTCAGTAAAAACAAGCAAAGCTAAGCTTTAAGTTTTTTTACTATTCACTAT
>CAZHLQ010000229.1:0-19597 GCA_964533235.1 uncultured Gudongella sp.
ATACTATACTATTTATCTGTCCCCTCAGTGGACAATCTCTTATGCAGCTGATGTTGAACTATGACTCTTTTTCCTCTTTCGCCATTTACGATCGCATCTATCACAAGCTTAACTGCCTCTTCTCCCAGTTTGCCCGGGTTGATCTCGATCGAGGTCAGCGGTATATTGCATCTCCTGGATAATATGCTGTTGTTAAAGCTTGAAACAGCAACATCCTCCGGGATCCTAATACCATTTTCTATCAAGGCTGTTGCAGCTCCGAATGCAAGCACGTCATCTGTTGCTATAACCCCATTGATCTTATTCCCAGATCCTGCAATCCACTTGGCGAAGCTATACCCTGTCTCTTCATCGAACTCACCGACACGAATTTGATCCTCATGGCAGTCTATCCCTGCTTCATAGAGGGCTTTCCTGAATCCGTCGATCCTCATTTTGGTTACGACAAGGTCTCTGCCTCCAGAAAGAATGGCCAGATTATTATATCCCCTGGAAATCATATATGCTGTAAGCTCGTAGGCTGCCAGAGCATTGTCATTATCAGCATGATTGAAGCTCCTATGACCATCCTCCGGAGAACCTATCACAGAATATGGGAAGTCAATTGAGTCCAGGTAATCGATGGATTTGTCCTCACATCTGCTGGTCATAAGTATTATCCCGTCAACCTTAGAGGCGTTAATGATGCTTTTGATAGATTCAAGCTGGTCACTTTCATCACCATGATGAGCAGCCAAAAGTATATCGTAGCTCATAGTTGATGAGGTCCTTAGTATCCCACTTAATGCCTCAGGAAAGAACGGGTTAGATAATGCCTCCCCTGGACCATTGGGCATCACCAGACCAATTGTCTGTGAGCTGTTGTTTGCAAGTGATCTTGCTATTGCATTTGGATGGTAGCCCATCTTTTCCATACATTGCAGTACTCTTTCAGTAGTCTGTTTACTGATCCTTGGATTTCCTGAAATCACCCGCGAAACAGTGGACGGGGAAACCCCCGCCCTTCTTGCTACATCTCTTATGGTTATCCTTTTATTATCCTTCATGGCATCTGCTCCGTTTATCAGGGATTTATTCTTATCCCGGTCTCTGTATCAAAGAAGTGGATCGCGCTTTTGTCAAAGCCAAAGCGATGACTCTCACCCTCGATAAATTCGTGATGTCCGGGAACTGATATCACCAGATCTGTACCATCCTCAAGCTTAGCAAAAATAGTTTTTTCCTTGCCCAGCATCTCTATCACGTCAACCTTCGCCTGGAAGGTATCCTCATACTTATCGTCGTTGACAAACCTCTCAGGCCTTATTCCCATGGATACCTTTTTACCCTCAAATGCAGACAAACTTTCTCTGTCTTCCTCAGAAGGAGTCAGGCTTATAGTATCGTTGACTGAAACAAACCTGCCGTTTCTGTATTCGCCTTCAAGGATGTTCATCGTAGGTGAACCTATGAACCTGGCAACGAATATATTGACTGGCTTATTATAGAATTCATCGGGGCTTCCTACCTGCTGTACCTTCCCCTTGTCAAGAAGTATTATCTTGTTTGCCATCGTCATAGCCTCGGTTTGATCGTGGGTGACATATATGGATGTAGTTCCAAGCTGCTTGTGTATTCTTACCAATTCGACTCTCATGTGCTCTCTTAGCTTTGCGTCGAGATTCGACAGCGGCTCATCCATAAGGAATACCTTTGGCTTTCTTACGATAGCTCTCCCCAATGCTACTCTTTGTCTTTGCCCTCCAGAGATATCTGCAGGCTTGGCGTAGAGATTGTTTTCTATCTGCAGTAGCTCAGCTGCCTCCCGGACTCTTTCGTCAATAAGCTTCTTGCTTTCCTTCCTCATCGCCAATGAAAACGCCATGTTGTCATATACAGTCATGTGGGGATAGAGAGCATAGGATTGAAACACCATAGCTATGTCACGATCCTTGGGAGGTACCGTGTTTACTCTCCTGTCATCGAACATCAGGTCTCCCTCTGTTATGGAGTTAAGTCCTGCGATCATTCTTAACAGGGTGGTTTTTCCGCAGCCAGATGGTCCCAGTATTACACAGAATTCCCTGTCGCCGATCTCCAGATCAATATTTCTTAGAGTAAATTCCTCTCTTCCTTCATATTTCTTTCCAATATTATTCAGAATAACCTTCATGAGCTCTCCTCCTATCCCTTAACTGATCCACTGGTCAAGCCAGACACCAGTTGTTTTTGCAAAACGATGAACAAAACAACGATGGGTATTGCAGTCAACAAGCCTCCTGCAGCGAAAGCAGGCTGATTCATTGTCCTGAAATCACTGATCAAGGTGAATAATCCAGTAGCCAGAGTATAGGACTGAGGATTCGTCAGCAATACCTTTGCCATCAGATAGTCCATGAATGGTCCTATGAACGACCATAATGCAATTATTGTAAGCATCGGCTTTGCTATAGGCATTATTATCAGCCTGTATACATCAAAGTTTGAGCAGCCGTCTATCCTTGCTGCATCGTCAAGCTCTGTGGATACTGAATCGATATAGCCCTTGAGAATAAAGGTGTTGGAGGCTATGCCCCCGCCGGTGTATATTAAAATCAGCATCATCTGACGGGTAAATTGAGGGACAAGCGCTGCCGCTATGGAGTGCATTGTAAAGTATGCAGTGATCCCTGCAAAGGTCGGTATAGTCTGTATGAGCATGATAGCCATCAAGGAGGCTCTTCTGCCCTTAAACCTATACCTTGAGTAGGCATAGCCTGTAAATGATACCACAATAAGAGTCAGTACCGCAGTAGTACCTGCTATAAACAGGGTATTCTTTACCCATGTTAGAAAGAGAGTTTCCTTGAACAGATACTCGAAGTGTCTTGTCGAGAACTCAAAATTGGTATTTGCCATTATATATTGCTGTTGCTTCCCATTAAATGCCGAGATTACCATTTGAACCAAAGGCCATATTATTGCAGCCACCCATGCGGAGAGTACAGTATAGGTGATTCCAAGACCAACCTTGCCAAGCGGCGTTAAAGGCGGCTTGTCTGAGAGATAGAGCTTTTCCTTTTTCATAGTCTCCCCTCCTTGAAGCCCTTCGAGTTTCTAAATCCAAGATAGGCGAACACCATCAGTCCCATTGAAATGAAAATCGTTATGGCTGCACCAATGGCTTGGTATTGGTTCATCATTGCCAGCTTATATATATACGATATCAACAGGTCTGATGAACCTGCCAGGTTGCCGTAGCGTTGGGGATTGAACGGTCCCCCTTCGTTGAATAGAAAAATAACGCTGAAATTGTTGAAGTTAAAGGTATATTGGGTCACTAAGAGAGGTGATATCTGGAATAATACCAATGGAACGGTGATCCTTCGCATTCTGTCCCATGCTGTTGCTCCATCTATCTCAGCCGCCTCGTAAAGATCTGAGGGTATAGATTGAAGTACACCTGTTGTCAGAAGGAATACATATGCACTTCCAAGCCAGCCTTGTATAAGAATCAGTGCAGTTCTTGTAAGCACTGTGTTGTTCTTTATCTCTATCCGGGCATTGAACAATTTTGCTAAAATCTCAGTGATCGCACCTCCTGGAGCAGTCATGATGCTGAAGTACATTATCGTTATAAAGGCTGGAACTGCCCATGGCAGGATATATATCGTACGGAAGAACCTCTTCCCCTTTACTCTTTCGTTGTTTACCATCAAAGCCATGAAGAACCCTATGAGTATTGCCAGAGTCGTAGCTGCAAGGGTCCAAATCAGGGTCCATACCAAAATCAGCCAAAATACGCTGCCTGCAAGTCCTTCTCCCAAGGCTATAAGTCTATAGTTCTGGATCCCTACCCAGCTGAACTTGGACTGGTGCTGTGGATCCATATTCGTAAAGGACAGCAGAAAGGTCGTTATGACGGGGACCAGGACTATAAAGAGAATAATAGTCATTGCAGGCATTGAGGACACGTAAGGAAAGCCTTCCTCAAAAATTGATTTTTTATTTTCAAACCATGACTTAGGTCTGATTCCTTTTATTTTACCTGTTTCGACTTTGTACACGTCCATGAATGATACATATAAAACCAGTGCCGCAAGCAGCAGCAGGAATATAGACACAACTCCCTCTATCATGAATATCAGTGATTTGTCTATTCTAGCGCCACCCTCTGCAAGACTAATAAGACCTGAGATACCCTCACCCTGATAATTACCATAGCCAAGCGCGTATGGGATGGCAATTAGATATATAAATAATGAACCAAAAAGCATTATCAACATCTTCCCAAGCTGTCCATTTATACCTTGGCCCACGCCTGGAAGCAAAGCTGTTGCATACGAGACAATAGGCTTCGTCTTCTCCACCTCAACTGGAGTTACCTTACGTATGTCTGCAATGTCGCTTTTTAATATCTTTAATCCCTGATTAGTGTAATTCTTCAGCTCGTTTTTCTTGCTCTTAAGTTGATCTCTGATACCATTTGATGGAATCTCAAGCCTCTTAAGCCTGAGGTTGATCCTGTACTTCTGCTTTGCTTCCTTGATTGAATTAGCCTCTGCCTTTCTGGATATTGTACCTTCCTTTCGAAGCGACTTGATCCTATCTATCTCAATTCCAAGAGTCTTCTTAAAGGCTGCCTTCTCACTTTCAAAATCTGATTTAATGGACTTCTCCATGGAAGAGTCAGCTGTGGCTTTGGATCCCTCCAAAGCTTTTATCTCTGCTCTTATCAGCCTTATATTCTCCAAAATTATGGGAAGTTGTTTTTTTGTCAGCTCAGCTTTCTTATATTCAAATTCAGCGTCGTAGCTAACGTCAACGAAGCTCTTGTAGAATTCGGCAGCTCTTTCACTGGCGAATAATTTTTGCTTTAGTTTTCTATCAAGTCCTTTTTCATCAGATGCCAGGGTTTTAGTGAAATCAGATAAATCAACCTTTAGTTTGTCCTTAAATAACTTTTCTTTCTTTTCATAGTCCTTAAGCTGGATCACATATGGATGCTTTTCTTTACCTGCAATAAGCTCGCTTCTTTTACTTCTCAGTTCAGATTTATCCTTGCCCTTTGTCTCAAGGAGCTCATCGATCTCTGAGAGCTCAGCTAAATATCGGTTCTTTCTTTTATACTCTCTGCCTATCTCATCAAACAGATATCTCCGGTATTTCCCCAAATCAATCACCACCCTCAGATGAATTGTCAGTGCGGTTTAATGCCACTACATATGCCTTCACTATAAGTATAGTATAAAGAATGATTCCTATGTAATAAAATATCGAGTCAAAATCCCTTTGGAGCAAATGAAAAGCAAATCCGCCACCTGATAGTACAAGCCATATGAAGGACATTGCTCCAAACACCTTGGATTTGCCGATAGAAAAATATGCAGTAATAGCTATAGATGCAGGGAATGCTGTTTTCAGGGTATATTCTGCAACATTCCCAGCAAGATAAATAGAAAAGTTATCTTCATTAACAGCTTCATTCGGATACATATCCTTATGCCATTCAATAAACAGCTGAGAATCCTTCACCTTCAAAACAGCTTCAAGTGAACTGAATAGTATAAGAAAGGAACAAAGCACTGCAATAATATAAAAGCCCCTGCGATCCAGGGCTCTTCTGTTATTCATACTCACACTTCCTTAGGATAAAGTTTTGGGAATAGGGATACCTCCCTATTCCCAAAGATATTTACTTAGAAGTTTGTCATCATGGCATCGAAGGATGCTTTCATAGCTGAGTAAGCTTCTTCTACTGTTTGTGGATTATTTGCTGACCATGAAAGAAGACCGTTCTTCCAGGTATCCCATACTGAACCCCACTCAGTGAACAAAGGTCTAGCTGGAGCTGCCTCATAGGACTCAAGAACTGCAGCTATTACCTTCTTGTCTGTCTCAGAAAGATCTGAGTTCAAGTATTGGTCTGCTGAAACATTTTCAAGTATCTTGCCGGTTGCTTTGAAGAAGTCTACTGCAAATTCAGGATTTACTATCTCCTCTATCATCGCCATCCCCAGAGCCATTTTTTCTGCATCGGCTTCATTTCTTGAGTTGATAGCTAATCCCCATCCACCTTTCCAGTGCGCTAATGGATAACCCTTAACTGTAATTTGATTTATTGGGATTATATCAAGATCAGCTCCGTTGCCTGCAAGAGCCGACAGGCTTCCAGTTGACCAAGGTCCTTCTATCCTTAGTGCAGTTTGTCCGCCAGTTGAGAACTCTGTGTCCATGTAGCCCCAAGCTGCATCTGCATCCCACATCGGTGTTCCGTTGGTGTAATGCTCTTTCCAATACTCGTATAGAGCTGTAAATACTGCCTTTTGCTGATCGTTCAATTCGCTGAATTCCTTAGTGAAATCGGAGTAGAGGTTTCCTTGAGCATCGTGTCCCAGGAGCTCTATTCCAGCTGCATTTGCAAAGGATACTCCGAACCATGCATCAAATGCTGGAAGAAGCATGTCAGTATATCCCAAGTCTGTCAATTCAACAGTGCTTGATATGTCGATGCCCTTTGAAGCAGCATTAGCTGTATTTACAAAGGTTACCAGTGTCTCAATATTCATTGGGAATGCTAGATATTCTCCATCTACTTTTAGATTCCCTCCAAGACCTGCGTCGTAGTCGGCAAATCCGCCTATGTTTTCAGCCATCACTTTTACATCTGTTAATGCTGCAAGCGCTTCATTGTTGGATAGTCCATATATACGGTCTGCAGGTATTGCGAAAACATCTGCTACGTCTGGATTCGTAACGTCAGTAGCATCTAGAACGTCTAGATGATCAAAGGAGCCTGTTTCAATAAGATTGATAGTCGCTCCAGGATTCTCTTCCAATACTCTAGCTACTGCTGCTTCATAATACGATCTCCAGCCTGTCTCTACTTGTACAGATATTGTAGCAGTACTTCCTTCAACTGCAGGAGTCTCAGGACCTGGCTGTGCAGGCTCTGGTGCCTTTGGTGAACATGCTGTGATTGTCATTGCCAAAACCAGGATCAATGCCAGTGCAAATCTTTTTTTCATTTTATTTCCCCCTATTCTTTGTGCATACGGTTGCATTAACCAAAAAAATATAATTTAATCGAAGAGGTTTATCCCTCCATTAAATCCATGCTTTCTCCAGAGGGCTAAGCCCCCCGGAGTCTATACCTTCTGGATATTCCAAATTTCTTTTGAGTATTCCTCAATTGTCCTATCAGAACTAAATTTACCCGAATTTACCAAATTCAACCAGCATTTTCTAGCCCATTCCATGCTATTTCTGTAATCCTTGTCTATTTTGTCCTGTGCCAGTCTATAAGCTTCAAAATCTCTAAGCACATAATAATTGTCTGCTCTGTGCCAGTCGGCACCGTGAAGAAGTGAGTTGTAAATTTCCCTGTATACTCCTGTATCATCCCTGAAGGTGCCGTCGACAAGAGAGTCCAATGCTCGCTTAAGATACGGATCATTGTTGTAGCTCTCCTTAGGATCATAGCTGTTTTCTATATCCTTAATGTCCTCCACCCGTAATCCGAATATATAGTTGTTTTCCTCTCCTGCTTCCTCAACGATCTCAATATTGGCACCATCTAAGGTGCCCAGGGTTGGAGCTCCGTTGAGCATGAATTTCATGTTGCCGGTTCCTGAAGCTTCCTTACCAGCAGTAGATATCTGCTCTGAAACGTCTGCAGCAGGAAACAGCTTCTCTGCATAGGATACTCTGTAGTTTTGAACAAAGACAACCTTTATCTTTCTGCTGACTACAGGGTCATTGTTTACAAGCTCCTTGATGTCATTTATTAGTCTTATTACTCCCTTTGCCCTTACATAGCCAGGCGCTGCCTTTGCTCCGAATATGAAGGTCCTTGGATGAATGTCGATTTCAGGATCCTCCTTTATCTTGAAGTAAAGGTGAATTATGTGTAGTGCATTAAGCAGCTGTCTCTTGTACTCATGAAGTCTCTTAATTTGGATATCGAATATTGAATCAGGATCTACTTCAATACCTTCTACTTTCATGATGTAATCTGCCAGTTGAGATTTCTTTAGTCGCTTTATGTCCCTGAACCTTCTCAGGACTTCCTCGTCATCTGCAAAGCCTTCCAGGTTTTTCAGCTTATCTAGATCTGTGATCCATTTATCCTCGCCAAGCAGCTCAGTAATCAGTCCTGAAAGCTCAGGATTTGACTGCAGCAGCCATCTTCGCTGGGTTATACCATTTGTTTTGTTGTTGAATTTCCAGGGATAAAGTCTGTACCAATCCTTGAGCTCCTGGTTGATCAACAGATCTGTATGAAGTCTTGCAACCCCATTTACAGATTTTGATCCGTAAATCGAAAGCCATGCCATTCTGATGTTCCCATTGTGGATTATTTCGTATTTATGAAACTGATCGTGGGTTATTCCAAATCCTGCAAGCTCCTCGAGAAGCATATAGTTTATTCGCTGGATTATCTCGTATATCTGTGGTATAAGCTCCTCGTAATACCTTACCGGCCACTGTTCAAGAGCTTCAGCCATAAGGGTATGGTTGGTATAGCCAAAAACGTTCTTTACTATCTTCCATGCGCCGTGCCACTCCATCCCCTCCAGCTTGGTCAATATCCTCATAAGCTCTGGTATGGCAACTGCAGGGTGAGTGTCATTCAACTGGATAGAGTGGTTGTCGGCAAAACCTCCCAGACCACCATTTTCTCTTTTATATCTTCTTACTATGTCCTGAAGAGATGCTGAAACGAAGAAGTATTGCTGCTTAAGCCTCAGCTTCTTCCCTTCCTCATATGAGTCATTAGGATACAATACCTTTGCTATATTCTCTGCGTCATTTTTGGCTTTTACAGCAAGATCATAGTTTTGCTCATTGAATGCTTTGAAATCAAACTCATCCAATGACTCCGCCTTCCAAAGTCTAAGGGTATTGATCATTTTATGTCCATACCCAATAACGGGATAATCATATGGAACTGCTCTTATTTCTCCACCTCTGAAGGTGACCAGAACAGTTTCCTTGACCTTCCTGATTCCCCAGGGATCACCGAATTTTGTCCAGTTGTCGGCTTCCTCAACCTGTTCCTTATCGACTATTTTTTGTTTGAAGAGCCCAAAGTCGTACCTTATGCCATAACCATCCAGCGGATAACCCAAAGTAGCTGCCGAGTCAAGGAAGCAGGCTGCAAGTCTTCCAAGACCTCCATTCCCCAATGCTGGATCCTCCTCTGATTCTTCTATCGAATCATAATCTATCCCCATATCGTTAAGAAGCTTCTCTACCTCTTCCTTGACTCCCATGCTTATGAGATTATTGGTCAAAAATCTTCCCATAAGATATTCTGAGGATAAGTAAAAGGCTCTCCTCTTTCCTTTAAGAAGATCCCTTGATTCCTCCCATAGTGGTAGAATATTCTCCATCAGCGCCTTCGAAATGACTACATACTTTTCAGTATCCAGCAGCTCCTCAAAGTTTGAGCCGAAGGTAGTTTGAGAATAAAGGTGGATCCTTTTCTTAAGATTCTCGTGATTGATCATCCTTACCCCTCCTATATATCCAGGTTAGTCTGGATATCCTTTCTGCCAGCTTGTCCGAAAGCTGCTCCTTCAACACCCTCCAGGTCCAGTTCTGACCTAATGTTGCGGGTTCGTTCATCCTTCCCTCCACACCAAGGTCCAGGAAATCCTGCATTTGAGCTATTGCAAGATAAGCATTTGTTCCCCAGGCACCTCTTATCAGTCCCCAGCTATAACCCTCTTCCAGATCGTCAAGCTTAAGATATTCAATGGCATATTCCCTTGAAGCAGCTGGTGCTGTCTCGATCCAGTCCCGAACCGTTTTGTTGTCATGAGTTCCTGTATATACGATGCAGTTTCTGTCATGATTGTGAGGTAAATAGTCATTGTCTCCTTCGGGATCAAATGCAAACTGGAGAATCTTCATCCCTGGAAATCCAGTATCTCTGATCAGCTCAACTACCTCGTCAGTCTGAAAACCCAGATCCTCAGCTATGATATCGACCTTTCCGAATACCTGCTCGATTCTCCTGAACAGCTTCATCCCAGGACCTTTGATCCATTTGCCATTGACTGCATCCTCGGCACCATAGGGTACCTCCCAGTATGCTTCGAAACCTCTGAAGTGGTCTATCCTAATGGTATCGAATAAAAGAATACTCTGCTTTATTCTTTTTATCCAGAAATCATAGCCTGATGCCTCGAGCGCTTCCCAGTCATATATTGGATTGCCCCACAGCTGGCCCTTTGCTGTAAAATAGTCAGGCGGAACTCCCGCAACTGTCTTTGGCTTCAATTCCTCGTCGAGCTTGAAGTATTCAGGATTAGCCCAAAGATCTGAGCTGTCTTCTGCTACATAAATGGGCAGATCCCCAATTATTTTTATTCCCTTTGAATTTGCATATTTTTTCAGCTTAAGCCACTGTTTCAGGAAAAAATACTGTGTGAAAACCCAAAACCTTATCCTGTCAGTTTCTTCCTCCTCGAATCTAGTTACTTCAGGGCTGTTGATCCGTTTTAATCTGGCATCCCATTCAGACCATGATTTGCCTCCGTGGCTGTCCTTTATTGCCATGAAAACCGAAAACTCCCTTAACCACCAGCTATGCTCAAGGCTAAAGTCATCAAGAGCATCCTTCAGGGTCTCCTTGCTGTTTTGATAAGCTCTTCTGAGCAGCTTGTATTTTTCATTGTACAGTATGCTGTAGTCTACTCTGTTATTCTCTACAAAGCCTGCAGCTCTAAGCTCTTCCTTTGTGAGATAGCCCAGTGACACCAGCTCATCCAGGTCAATGAAGTAGGGATTCCCGGCAAAAGCTGAAAAGCTTTGATAAGGCGAATCTCCGAAGCCTGTTGGTCCTAAGGGAAGGATCTGCCAATTCTTTTGATTTGACTTCTCGAGAAAATCTACAAATGAATATGCCTCCTTGCCAAAGTCACCTATTCCATATTTCCCGGGAAGTGATGAAATACCTAATAATATGCCGCTTTCTCGTTTCTTCACAGATACACTCCCTTTGTTTTGTTTGGGCTGCACGATTTGTGCAACCGGTTGAACATATTTTCATGATACCCTTTTATGGGTATCACGAAAACATATTTATAAAATCAGGGTCTATTACTCTCCAACTGCTATTTCATTATCCTTATATGTTATCCAGTCGCTCCAGCTTCCAACATACAATTTAGGTTCTAGTCCAACTTCCTCCATGAAAATAATATTTATGCAGGCTGAAATCCCGGATCCGCAATGTACAATTATCTTGTCAAATTTTTTCAGGGGAGCGAAGTATGAATCAAGCTCCTTAATATCAGGTACTCTGGATCCTTCTGTAAGCTTAGTCCAGGGATAGTTCAATGCAGATGGGATATGTCCTGCTACTCTATCTATAGGTTCTACTTCGCCTCTAAATCTCTCTGCCGTCCTTGAATCTATGATCACAGTCTTATCTTCCTTGATTGCATTTCTTACTTCCTCAACATCCGACTCCAGTTCTTCCTTAAGTTTAAATGTCAAGCTATTCCCCTGTTTTATATCTTTATCTGATTTGGATGTAGGATAACCTTCATCCTTCCACCTCTTGATCCCACCTCCAAGAATCTTGACGTTGTCCTTGCCTATAAGCTTCAGCATCCACCAGAGTCTTCCTGCATTTGAAAGGTCTCCGTCATCGTAAACTACTACATCGACTTCGTCATCGACACCAAGTTCATTTATATTCTTTGCAAATTCTCTGAGATCAGGCAGAGGATGCCTACCCCCGTGTTCTTTTATCTCTCCTGTCAAGATGTCCTCGACTGAAACATAGACTGCCCCTTCAATGTGTCCTTCCTTGTAGGATTTCAAGCCGTACTCTGCGTTCCCCAATTCAGACCTTGCATCCAATATCAGCAAATTCTCCCTGCCGATATTTTCATTAAGCCATTTAGCTTCAACAATGTTCTTCATTCTATTCTCCTCTCATCTGTCATTAAAATTTTCTTCCTCCACCACCATGAGATCTTCCGCTGGAAGATCTGTGCACTGTACTCCTCCCTGACGATGAGCCGCCTGAGCCTGGTGGAGGCGTTCTGGGAATGATCCTGGAGGTAACTGCAGTATCTATAAGCCTGTCACCCTTGTCAGCCAGGTTAACAATGCTGTTGTTTCTGTACGAGAAAGGATTTGGTGGATTCTTTATCCTATAGCCTGATTTAACTGAGCCATAGAAGCCTCCTCCTACTCCAAGAGATGCCAAAAAGCTCAATGCCGCCTCAACAAGAGTCAGCTGGTTTTCTTCCTTTCCCTCCTCGACTGTATGTTGATCAGATGGTACCCCAGACTGGAGGTATTCGGAGGTTTTACTTAGAAATCCTGAGGCTGCACCATAGTAGTCTCCCTCAGTCAAGCCTGAATCGAACACTACATCCAATATTCTTTCGATTCTTTCATCCGTCAAATACCTGATCCCTTCACCTGAAGTAGATATATATGCCTCTCTGTTGTCCATATCTATCAGAAATAATATACCAGAATAATCTGAGCCTCTTCCATAGCCCTGATAATCGAAGTAATCATCTGCGTATTCCCTTGCACTTTTCCCTTGAGCGTTATCAGTTGTAACTATTACGATATCCATGTCGTACTTGTTTGAAAGCTCAGCAGCTGCCTCCTCAAGCATAGATTCCTCTGAAGATGAAAATAGCATTGCATCGTCTACAACAAGCCGGTCCGCTTCTGCAGCAATTGACAGGGTAGAAAAAAATACCAAGGCAACAACCAAAAATGGTATCAGTACTTTTCTATTTGCTACCATAGGAACATCCCCCCAATCGCCAAAACACCGAAGATTATCCCCGCAATAAGACCAGCAGTTGAGAATACTTTTCCCTCACTTAGCGGAAGGTCTCCGAAGGATCTGCCTGATTGTCCATTAACTGCAAATACGTAGGTTTTTCCCTTATAGCCATAGGTCAGTATCCATGCTGGCAAAAGAGAAAAATGCCAATTTTTGAGATTCAGCTCCATTTCCTTTTTCTGAGGTATTACCTGCTGGTATCCTGCAGTGATCTCACTTAGCATATATCCAAAGTACTTTTGCAGATCCTGTCTTACCATTGGCTCGACCTTATCCTTAGGTACATTGTACTGTTCTGCATAAAATCCCGATAAATATCCCATGGAAAATGGAATAGCTGTTTCCTCGTCATAGGGACCTATACCATTTAATAACCTGGCATCTATCTTGTCAAAGCCCAAGGCTCCTGCATTATTGATCTCCAGGTTTCCTTTTCTAACTATCTCATACTTCTTAGTTTCAGTGTACTCGGTATTGCCATTTCTCCAAACCCTGGTTTCTCTTCCTTCTCCTACAAAGTCAAGCCATGCATTCGCCTCGACTCTCCAGTGGGGCAGGTATATACCTGTTATCTTTTCAAGCTGAGACTGGCTGGTGAAGTCTTTTGGAACATATCTTTTCCTTCCAGCCCACTCCATGAACAGCTCCTGAGCCCTTTCTTTTCCTATCTTAAATGGGATTATTTTCTTAGGCTTGAACTCTCCCTCCAGCTTCCCAGATAGTATAACTGGGTTATGGCAATAATAACAGAAGGTTGCCGAGGTAGTATCATCGGTAACCAGATCTGCTCCACAGCTGTTGCAATGGTAATTTACAAGATGCTCCTTCTCCTCCTCAGGTATATCCGTAGCATCCTCAATATAACCCTTGTTAAGCTGCTCCTCAGTGAATTCACTAAGGCAGTAATCGCATTTGAATTTCCCATGATCCGGATTGAAGTGTATACCTGCACCACAATTCAGACATTTAAAGCTTGTGGTAGACATTTTTTACCTCCAAATGCTAGAATTTATTTCCGCACTCCGGACAGAATTTAGGTGTTGCTCCCTCAGGCATATAACCGCAATTTGAGCAAGCCTTTTTTTCAGGTCCCTTTGCACCGCATTCTGAACAGAATTTTCCGCTGTTCTTCGCTCCACATTCTGTACAGAACCACTCATTAGCCTTCTTTGGCTCCACTTGCTCAGATTTTTGAGATTGTTGCTCCATTTGTTTTTGGTTAGACTGACTGGTCGCTCCTATAAATGAGCCCGCTCCCTGCATGCCAACACCCATTCCAAGAAAAGCTCCCATAGCTCCTCCCTCATTGGAGCCTGCTGCCTCAAGTCCTCTTGCGACGGATCCTTGAACATAGCCTTCTCTGACTGATGGATCTCCAAGCATAGCACCCTTGTTTCTCATGTTTATAAGCTCCTTGGACTCGTCGTCATAGGATATGCTTGCTATACCAACTGATTGAATTTCCATACCTCTGTTTTTCTTCCATTCCTCATCTAGTATCTGAGACATATAGGAGCTTAATTCTCTTCCTTTAGAAGGTACATGGGATATCCTGATGCCATCTACGGACATTTGGTTCATCGCAGCCTGAAGAGCTTCAAGGAACTCTGACAAATACTGCTCGTTTATATCCTGGATCTCTACCTTGTCTTGATTCTTGGGGATAGCTTCCATGAAAAACAATAGTGGATCGGTTATCTTGATCGAGTAGGTTCCATGTGTTCTTAGGAATAGCTCAGAATTATAGAAATCATCAAAATAGTTCAGGGGATTTGGAGTCCCAAATTTTATACCCTTTATCTCCTGAAGATTGATGTAAAAAACCTTTTGCTTTGAAGGAGTAACTCCGCCAAATTTGATCCTCTGGAAGGATTCAAGGAGTGCTTCCTTAAAGGTACCGTTGAATAATGAAGGCATCGACGAATCATCAACCTTGTAGTAACCTTCCTCAGCCGTATAATCCACGACCTTTCCTCCATCAACAAGCATCATGAATTGGTTTGGATAGACATGGACCATGGACCCGTTTGATACCACATCCTCGGTTCCCTTCCTGTTTGAGCCTCTCCTGTCGTCCTTTCTGACAGTTATGCCCCTGGTAAATACCGTATTATCACTCATGTCATCAGGCTCTATTACCTCCAGCCACTGGTCAGCAAGAGATCCGCCTATGGCACTTCCTATTGCTTTGATCAATCCCATGATAGCCCTCCTCGTATATTAATATATTCTTTGTTCCCACGCTATAACTATACCCCAACACCGTGGTTAATTACAATCAATTCTAACTATACACAAAAAAGGCGCAGCTGCTTCAGCTGCACCTCAATAAACGATTTATCAGGATCTAAGAATTGCTGCCGCCGGCTTTAGAACTGGCATTTTTTCTTTCCCCAGCACGTAAACCTTTCCTCCACTTCCCATAGCAGCCAGCAGTGAATGATCCAAAAGGTCCATGTGATCTGGTCCTTCTCTATTATCTACCACAACATCTCCTGTTTCATTATCCAGATAACCCCACTGCTGAACTCCATCTGCTACGAACAGGCGCTCGACTCTTCCCTGAAGTGCCATTTTTGCTATCTCCCCAACATCACAGCTGGCAAGTCGTGAGTCAGTACCCTTCAGCGTATTGAATTTTTCAAGCTCTCTGTCCAGGATCGATTCGCATCTTGAGCTAAGTATCTCCCAGGCTTTATTGTGGATCTCTCGAGGTGAGACTCCTATCGGGCTTCCCTTGATCGATTCCTCCATCAGCGCAGGATATGTGCTTACTTCTCTGTACATTGGATAGATGTAATCCACTGAATAAATAAGGAGTGGAGTGCCTTTATCCTTCAAAACTCTCGATACTTCTTTATCTATGCTTCTCAAATGTTTGGATATCTCATTTTTTTCAGTCTGGCTCATTTCATTGTATCCGTGCAGGTAGGAAGTGGCACCTCCTGCTGCTCCCTTAGGGCTTGTGGCTTCCTGCCGAAGCTCATTTGCAGGGATGTAGTTCTCAACGAGCTCATCTATCTCTGGTACGATCATTCTCTCTATGCCAAACGGTCCAGCTGTATACAGCTTTATCTCTGACTGGCTCAAGGTTAGAACATTAAAGCTTGTGTCTGATGATAAATACTTGATCAGCGGTCTCAGGTAATACCTGTTGGATACTGTTAACGTCTCTTCTGATGATATTGGGAGTCTGAAATACCTGAATGAATCTTTAGAGATAAAAAGGGCAAGTGTCCTATCCTGGTTCTGCCAGAATAATGTGTCATCCAGAAGCTTTGTACACGGTTTTAAAAGCTCTCCCGCATCTCTACTCCCGTAGCCAATTCCGACAAGTCTTTCCTCAGCCTCTTTCAAGAGATTCTTTAGTTGTATTCTGCTTTGTCCGGTTTCACTTCCGAACCTCCAAGTTGGCAGGTAAATCGAGACTAGTCCTCCAAAATCTGCTTCCATCATTTGCTTCAACAAATCAAAGCTGATTTTTTCCATAACAAATCTCCTTTCAATTCCATGATTCCTGTCTATTTCCTGGGTCCAATATTTGTCAAAAACTATTAGTCAGTATACTATTACCACTATTACCAGGAATAAAACACATGAGCATTTTAGTTGGAGCTGTGTGATGTGGTTGAACTATATCGATCGTTGTGGTAGAATAAAAAAATAAACCCCTTAGGGGTATTGGAGGTGGATCATGAAGGACAAGCTATTTGGTGTTGGCTCCATATTTTCAGCTGTTGCCGCATCTCTTTGCTGAAGTGGCGGCCTTATTTTGGCATCCCTGGGTCTGGGATCTGTTGGCAGCGCGTATTTTGCAAATCTTACAAAATTCAAACCGCTATTCGTATTGATTACCGGTATACTTTTATATAAGGGCTATTCAGTTATGGAGAAAAAAAACGCCAGCAAGGGTACGAAGATATTTTTCTGGATAAGTGCTGCAGTTTCTATACTAGCACTATACTATCCAACGATATTGAGGTTTATAAGCGCTTCTTAAGAGGCGCTTGTTTTTTTTCGCTTATGTAAGTTGCACCAAGGATAAGTACACCTCCCACAATTTGAAAAAGGCTCATTTTCTCTCCTAAAAACAGCACGGAAATAAGTACTGCGGTGATAGGATCCAGGTAGCTGAGTACTGCGATCGACTGACTCTCTATGCTTTTTACGACAGTAAAATATACCGTATATGCCGCGCCAGTATAGATTATCCCTACTAGCAATAATGCTCCTATGCTTATAGGGTCGGGAACAGTCAACACTGGCTTTTCAAACAGTATGATGTAGGGAGCAAGTACCAATGCCGCTGTAAAAAGCTGGATCATGGTTGCCTCAAGTCCCGAAAGACTTTTGAAGAATTTATTTATAATGATCACGGAGGCGTAAAGAGTCGCTGCCGCGAGACCGAAGGCTATACCCTTCCCATGATCATAACCTGCTGAAGAGAGTTCAGAGGGATTTACTATCAGCAACAAGCCAGTCATCGCCATTAAGACTGTGAACATTTTCTTTGCGGTCATCTTTTCCTTCAGTAGAAAAGGTGATGCCAGGACAACCATTATAGGAGCAAAATAATAGCTCAAGGTAGCCATGGATACTGTAGTGCTCTTATATGCCTCAAAAAGGAATATCCAATTGAATCCCATCGCTGAACCAGCCAATAGCAGAAGCCAGATATTTTTCTTTATCGAGTCTATAGAAAAATCCTTTTTCCCCAGCTTTACATAGATTATTAATATGCTTCCTCCGAGGATAGCCCGGGTTACAGCGATCAAGCTTGATGGCAGCTGTATAGATTTAATAAATATACTTATTGTGCCAAAAAGTATCATAACCAATGCCAGTATTGTCTTATTCTTCAATTTCTGCCTCCACATGTCAATTTAGTCATATCAGAATGATAACACAGACACCAGCCTATATCACCATTTATTGATCAAGCTTGCGATAAAGCGTGGCAATACTTATCCCAAGCTGCTTTGCAAGGTCTTTTTTTGCCTCAACTGAGTCTCCCATCAATTGAAGCCTGGATTGGATCAAATCTCTTTCATAGGCCTTTGTCATTTCGGAAAGCTGCTTCGTATCCATATTTTGTGTTATCGTCATTTTTTTTGATAGATATTCCTCGCTAACTCGTGATTCATTTGAAAAAATCACGCAATACTCAACGAGATTTTTTAGTTCTCTTATGTTACCTGGGAAATTATATCTCAGCAGCAAACGTTCAGCACCTGGTGTAAATCCATAAAGAGGCTTATGATAAAGCCTGCTGAAATGCTCAAGGAAATTTCTGGCGAGTATGAGTACGTCATACCCTCTTTCTCTCAGGGGCGGTATGTGTAATGGAACTATATTGAGTCTATAGAAAAGGTCCTCTCTGAAGTAACCATCCCTGGTCATCCTGGTCAGATCCTTGTGTGTCGCAGATATTATCCTTGGGTTTACTTTGATGCCTCTGTGTCCTCCGACGCGTATTATTTCCTTCTGCTCCAGCGCTCTGAGCAGCTTGACCTGCATTCCCAAGGGAAGCTCGCCTATCTCGTCAAGAAAAAGTGTTCCCTCCTTTGAAACCTCAAACAGTCCAAGCTTACCTGTTGAGCTTGCCCCAGTGAATGAACCCTTCTCATATCCAAAAAATTCACTTTCCATAAGGTTTTCGGGAATAGCACCACAGTTGACCGGCTGGAAGGTTTGATCACTCCTTGTTCCAGCAAAATGTATTGCCCTTGCGAATATCTCCTTTCCTGTCCCAGTTTCTCCGAAAATAAGCACAGAGGCGTCACTTCCAGCTACTTGAATCGCCTGCCTTCTGGCAGTCTTTATTGTTTCGCTTTCACCGAAGATATCCTCGAAGGTCACGATCTCATTTTCCTTTCTGGACTTGAGGACCGACTGCTTCATTTTCCCAAAATCACTGAGTACAAGTACATAACCCCTCTTGTTTCCATCAGAAAGGATCGGATTGCTTTGGATTATGTATTCTTCGCCCTTTATACTTACAGGACCAAGCTCTCCTGAAAATCCCCTCGAGCTTAGCTTATCCAATACCGAATCAGGTAGTATATCGCTTACCAAATGTCTCTTCCCAGGCTCAAGATCCATTCTTTCAGATAAATAAGCATTAAGTGATGCTATTCTCATTGCTTCGTCAATTATCAGGATCCCCTCAGTGATAGAGTTTATAAGCGTCTCCAGCTCACTGGACCTGTATTCCAGCTGTTTTCCGTAGTCCCTCTCCTTTAGCATCGTGTTTATGATGCCCTTCAGCTGATCCTCCAGTCTTTCATAGCCATCCCGGTTGTTCAATAGATTGTCTCTTGATTTCTCATCGAAGGCACATAAACCAAGGACCCCAATTATGTCTCCCTCATAGCTTATTGGAAGACAAATTTCGACCATTTCGCTGCAGTCTTCCTTGCTTTCACATTCACCGCAAATACTGTGAAGCCTTGGATTCTCAATAAAATATTGTTCTCCAGTTGTTATGCATTTATGGAAAGCAGAATTGCTTGGAGCAGCCCTTCCAATAGCCTCACTGTGCCGACCGGTACCAACCACTCGTTCAAGGCTGTCGTCTACGATAGTAATATCAACATTTGTGACCGCATGAAGCGCCTCAATTATATGCTGGAGCTCTCCCTTTATGTTGTTGAGCATACTCATGGCAATACTCCCTTTCTCATAATCAATAATTATTTCTCATATGTGATAACCTGATATGATTCCTTTTTTAAGCCATTATCTCATATTACTCCACTATAGATTATCATTATTGAGAAGTCTCTACAATTATTTTTTTGATATATGCCT
>CAZHLQ010000230.1:0-3456 GCA_964533235.1 uncultured Gudongella sp.
AAACAGCTGCTCGATGAAAAGGAGCAGGAGGACAGACTGGATTTTGCTTGGACTGGTAATTTGGGGCACTGGTATTGGAATGTAAAAACGAATTCAGTTACCTTCAACCCACTTAAGGTGATTACACTTGGATATCAGATGGATGAGCTCCCTGAAAAAGTTACCTATCAATTCTTCACCGAAAAGCTTCATCCAGAGGATCATCCCAAGGCAATGCAGGCTATGATGGACCATCTTTATGGCAAAGCAGAGGTTTATGAGGTGGAGTACAGGATAAAAGCCAAAGATGGATCATATAAGTGGTATTACGATAGAGGGAAAGTAACTCAGAAAAGTAAAAATGGCAAGCCAATTTTTCTTGCAGGAATAGTATTCGACATTACAGAGAAAAAGGAAATGCAGCTTGAGCTGGAAAGGAAAAACGAGATCCTTGCTGTAGAGTCAACGACGGATGGTCTTACAAATCTGAGTAATCATAGAGCTATCATTGACAAATTGCAAAGAGAGATAGCGAATTCGAGTATAAACAACTCACCACTTGTAATTGCAATTTTTGACCTGGATGATTTTAAAAGGGTAAACGACACAAAGGGGCATGTTATAGGAGATAAAGTACTTAAAAAAAATGCAGACAATATCATGAAGAGCATACGGGGAACAGATCATGCAGGCAGGTATGGCGGTGAGGAATTCCTGGTTATATTTCCAGGTACAGAGCTTGATAATGCGATAAATGTTGCAGAACGAATTCGAAAGGCCGTTGAAGACAATATAAATGTCGATGAGTTAAGTATAACTATCAGTGGAGGGCTATGGCAATATACTGGTGAGAAAATGTCTGAACTAGTTAATTTAGCAGATAAAAACCTATATAAAGCAAAGAGGAATGGCAAGAATCAAATCGTATATTAGCTTTAAGCAACGGAGATGATTTTCATATGGCTGAAACAGCAAGGCTTGTTTTAGTAGATTCTGGAGAGGATCTTGTTCACATAAAAGAATTATTTATTGAATATGCAAAATCACTAGGGGTGGATCTTTCTTTTCAGGGCTTTGAGGAGGAGCTCAAGAGCCTTCCTGGGAAATACTCTGAGCCTGAGGGTAGTATAGTTCTCGCATTAGTTGGGGAGAAGCCAGCTGGCTGCGCCGCATTAAGAAGGATCACCGAACAAATCTGCGAAATGAAAAGATTGTACGTAAGAGATGAATTTCGAGGTGAAGGCCTCGGTAGAGAACTTGCGGATCGAATAATCGAGAGAGCGAAAGAGCTTGATTATAAGTACATAAGGCTCGACACTCTTCCAACTATGGAAAGAGCCCAGGATATGTACAGGGATATGGGATTTTATGAGATAGAGCCATATATTTTTAACCCTGTCGAAGGCACTAAATACCTTGAAAAAAAGCTTTAGGGACAAATGTAGATCACCCATTTGTCCCTATATTTTATTTAAGCTTAAGTTTTGTAAGAGTTTCCACAGTAGGGAGGCCTGACTTAAGATCCCAACCCATGCTATTGTAGAACTCATCAAGCATGATGTCCTCCTTTGCTACGAGACCCTTACCAAGGCCATCAGGTGCAGGCTCATTAGAAAGTCTCCAGGGCAGCTTTTCATCCTTTCTGTCAAAGCCTTCTCTGGCATTGAACATTCTCTCTAGATTTATAACTCTCTCCGCACATTCCATCATTTCTTCGAGCGACTTGCTATCACCTGTTGCAGCGTTGTATAGACCTGTCCAGGTGCTTCCCTTTACTGCGAGAGTAATGCTGGCGAAAAGGCAAACTCCCAAGAGATTAGTAATCATAGAAAGCTCCATGAAGGGTTTTACCCACCACATATTTTCATCCTCAAATGGGGATACCTTTTCATGTATACCAAGCTCAGGCTCAACATACCCAAAAGCATCGATGACTGATGCATAAGGTCTAAGATGATCGGCACCCCGTGGTGAAATAAGATGTGAAAGTGATTCACCCTTACTTGCACGTACTCCACAGGAAGCAAGCTCCATACCCTTCACCTGAAATACGTATTTTTCAGCCTCTGGACCTATTATTCTTGAAGCCCTTAAGGATCCCTCCGCTAAAATATCCCCGTAACCTTCCCTATTTGCTATCATCTCAGTCATTTTGACCATAGCCTCGGCATTCCCAAAGGATAGGTCGATGCCTCCAGTGGTTTCTTTATCTATCAATCCTTTTTCAAACCATTCCATAGCAGATGCAATTGTCTGTCCAGTGGATATCGTGTCTAAGCCCATTCGATTGCATATATAGCCAGCTTTAACAATAGAGTTGAGGTCATCTACGAAGCATTTGGATCCAAATGCACCCAAGGTCTCATATTCGGGACCGCCACCAGATTCTCCCTTGTACTCACCATCGAGAATCTCGGTATGTCTGCCACAGACAATAGGGCAGCCATAGCAAGCCCAAGGTTTTACCTTTAGGGTCTCATGGTAAGCCTTGTGACCGATTTTATCCATAGCGTCAAAGGTCGTTAGCTGCCAATTCCTTGTGGGCAGCAGCCCCAGTGCATTTATAGAATCGGTAAATGATGGCGTACCAAATGGCTTTAGCTCATCTCTGACGAATGCTTCAGCATCAAGCTCTACTCTGGCTTTGTTGGAGTATTCATCCATCATTTCCGGGTTGCTGACGTCAGGCTTTGTAGAACCATAGAATGCAATTGCTTTAAGGTTTTTGTCCCCCATGATTGCACCAGGGCCGCCTCTTCCTGCAGCTCTGTGCTTGTCTATCATTATTGAGGATATAAGTACCTTTTTCTCGCCTGCAGGACCGATTTCTGCGATTCTTACCCTTGGATTTTTGAGCTCTTCTCTTATCATGTCTTCAGTCTTTTCAGTATCCAGGCCCCATAATAGGGAGGCATCCCTAAATTCAACCGATTCATCATTAATGTAAAGGTAGACAGGAGAGCTACTTTTTCCTGTTATGATCACAACATCGTAGCCAGCTCTTTTTATCATGGGAGCCAGGTGACCCCCCACATTTGTCATGCCAATTGTACCAGTCAGTGGCGACTTATATCCAATGCACAATCTTCCGCAGGAAGGTGCCTTTGTTCCGGTTAGTGGACCTGTAGTGAAAACCAACATATTTCTTTCATCCATTGGGTCCATACCGGGTTCGAGGTTTTCGTATAGTATTTTAGCAGCCATCCCTTCTCCACCAATGTACATTTTACTCCAGTCGTCGGATATACCTAATAATTCAGTGCTTCTGTCAGTCAAGTTGATCTTTAGCATTTTTCCAGTGACCGTGCTCATAAGTATTCTCCTTTCATAAAACACAATGCGAACAAAAAACAATAAGAGGCCTTCACCTTAGTGAAAACCCCTTTGCAAGCTTGGCAGGTCAGAAGATTACTCTCCTGGCCCAATGTCCTGAGATTCCGTAGAATGAGTTGATTATTGCTGGAAATACAGAATCGG
>CAZHLQ010000231.1:0-1544 GCA_964533235.1 uncultured Gudongella sp.
ATTTCTAATCGCGAACGTTTTATCGAAGAAAGTAATAATATAGGTGTAATTCGGCAGATGAGGACTTGAAATTGGACAGGTAACTTACGTTATCTCCGTCAATCCGTATAATGGACCTTACACAAGAGGTCCCCTATGCAAAACACCGATATCCTAAACTTATTCAATCAACTTACCGACTTCCAAAAAGAGAAGATCCAAAGTGAACTGTGCAACGATATCCAGTTCAATGAAATGGTCGAGTCCACCCACTACGCCTTTTGTCCTGTCTGCGGTATCCAAGAACCGAAGATCATCAAGAAAGGTTTCTTGAATGGTAAACAACGGGTTGAATGCCAAAGTTGCTTTCATAAATTTGTCCAAACCAGAGTGAAGCTCCGCTATAACTCGCATCAGAGTGAGGAACATTGGTCAATCTTAATCGTAGATACTCTCAATGCCGTTCCGCTACTCGAAACCGCTGCGAAACTGGATTGTATCGTGGACACTGTCTTCCATATGCGTCATCGCTTCCTGCTCTTACTTGAAAAGCTCATTTACGAGCAGCCGCTTGTCTTGGAAGGCATCATTGAAATCGATGAAACGGTTATCAATGATGGGTATAAAGGGATCAAACGGACATCCGGACGAAAAGCGCGTAAACATGGCGAGCGTGCAAAGAAACGTGGTTTGTCGAAAGAGAAGCTCTGTATCTTCATGGGAACGAACCGCTTAGGTCAAGAATTGGTTCAATGTGTCAATCGTGCACGACCCAGTTCACAGGAAGTCGTCCAAGTCTTTGGTGATGTCATTCAAGCGAAGTCCATTCTGATCAATGATGGTTTATTCTCTAACTATGATCTCATCGAACAGAATCAATTGCCGAGCGTGATCGTATCCGATCATCAAGAATTCACATCCACTGTACATCTCAACACGGTGAACAATATGCACTCCGGATTCAAAGCTTTATACCGGCACTATCGCGGCGTCTCCACCACGTATCTCAATCGCTATCTCGCTTTATTTGTCTTTATGCGTCGCTTCATTGGGATGGATGATCAAGAGAAACTCATGGTCTTTCTATCTAAGACCAAGGAAACATTCGCTTCTTTTACCAAAGTAATGGTTAAATCCATGAATTTATTAACAATTTAGGTGTCATCTATCTCAGGTTACTCTATTCTAACTATTAAATCATTTATTATTTTATTCAATACTAATGTTATTTATTACATTCTTTTTACGTAAACTTAAAAAACCTAAAACTGAAACTACCGCAGAAGAAGATGCATCCAGAATTATATCCTTCATTGTATCCAAAAGTGCATTTTGACCAATTAATATAGTACCATCGTACGTTATAAATTTTTGCATATTCGTTTTTAAAAAATAATCCATTGTAAATTCATATATTTCCCAGATAACTCCCATAGTTAAAGCAAAACAGAATGCAAATAGCGCAATAAATAAAGGGCTTAAATGTACTCTATTTGAAAAATCGGCATTTAAAATAGTAACTAAACTAAACCCAATAGACGCTAACATCGCTGCACTAAATGTAT
>CAZHLQ010000232.1:0-7724 GCA_964533235.1 uncultured Gudongella sp.
AGAATCATGCTCTTAATAGTTTTAATCGATTCCCGCCTAAGTAACTACGGGGAAAATATACCCTTTAGCAAAAAAATAAAACGCCAATGCAAATTATTTGAATATGCGTTTTATTTTACTCTTGCTTCAGTGTTTTGTCAAAGCTTATTTCTTTATGTTATAGAATGTCTTCATTCCCTTGAATTTAGACATTTCTCCAAGTCCGTCCTCAATTCTTAGCAGCTGGTTGTACTTTGCTACTCTGTCAGTTCTGGATGGAGCACCAGTTTTTATCTGACCTGCATTTGTTGCTACAGCAAGATCTGCAATAGTTGAATCTTCAGTCTCTCCGGATCTATGTGATATCACTGCGGTATATCCGTTTACCTTGGCAAGTTCGATTGCATCAAGAGTTTCAGTGATCGTGCCTATCTGATTCAGCTTTATCAGGATGGAGTTGGCAACTCCCAGATCTATACCTTTTTGAAGGCGCTCAGTATTTGTAACGAAAAGATCGTCTCCGACTATTTGGATCTTTTTCCCTAGTCTATCGGTCATAAGCTTCCATCCATCCCAGTCATCCTCACCAAAGCCGTCCTCTATGGATACTATCGGATACTTTTCAACAAGATCCTCATAATATTTTACCATTTCCTCGACTGTGAGTACTCTCCCCTCACCCTTAAGGTTGTAGGTCTTGTTGCTCTCATCATACATACCAGAAGCAGCAACATCCAATGCAAGAACTAAATCCTTACCTGGCTCATATCCTGCTTTTTTTATAGCCTCAACAATGGTGGCAAGTGCCTCTTCATTGCTTGACAGATTAGGTGCGAAGCCACCCTCATCGCCAACAGATGTGCTTAGACCCTTTGATTTTAGTACGGCCTTCAGGTTATGGAATACCTCTGTTCCCATTCTCAGACCTTCCTTGAAGCTCTCAGCTCCTACTGGCATTACCATAAATTCCTGAATATCAACGTTGTTGTCAGCGTGCTCTCCTCCATTCAGTATGTTCATCATTGGCACTGGCAAGGTCTTGCCGTTTACTCCTCCGATATACTGATATAATGGCATCCCAAGCTCATTTGCTGCAGCTCTTGCTACTGCCATTGAAACTGCAAGTATAGCATTTGCTCCAAGCTTCCCTTTGTTGCTGGTGTCATCCAGTTCAATCAATATTTGATCGATCAGAACCTGATCAAAAACCTCAAGTCCAATTATCTCGTCTGCGATCAGATTGTTTACATTGTCGACCGCATTTTGTACTCCTTTACCAAGGTATCTTGATTTGTCCATGTCACGTAACTCAACAGCCTCGTAGATCCCTGTGGATGCACCTGAAGGTACAATTGCTCTACCAAAAGCTTCAAGCTCAGTCCAAACCTCAACCTCAACCGTCGGATTCCCCCTTGAGTCAAGTACCTCTCTTGCGTATACATCTGTTATCAAGCTCATATTATCACTCCTGTTCTATTTTATTATCAATGATTCTCCTGTCATCTCAATTGGTTTTTCAAGTCCTAAAAGCTCAAGGATCGTGGGTGCAAGGTCAGCAAGGATACCATTCCTTAGCTTAACACCTTCTTTTCCTACAAGTACCAATGGCACCTCGTTTGTCGTGTGAGCTGTAAATGCTCCCCCATTTTCTGAATCAACCATCATCTCAGCATTACCATGATCAGAGGTTATTATTACTTTGCCTTCGAACTCCAGCATAAGCTCAACAATTTCACCTAAGCAGGTGTCAACAGTTTCAACCGCCTTAACTGCTGCCTCTATCACTCCGGTATGTCCAACCATATCTGGATTTGCAAAGTTCAGTACGATCAGGTCATATTTTCCAGATCTAATTCGGTTCAATACCTCATCCTTCACTTCGAATGCACTCATTTCAGGTTTGAGGTCGTAGGTTGCAACTTTTGGAGAAGGAATCAAAGCTCTGTCTTCGTTTTCAAAAGGAACCTCGCGCCCTCCATTAAAGAAGAAGGTTACATGAGCATACTTCTCAGTCTCTGCTATTCTAAGCTGTGATAAACCCTTTTGTGCTATAAATTCTCCAAGCGTGTTCCTGAGCCCGTCATTACTGTATGCTACATGAATATTCTCAATCGTCTTGTCGTATTCTGTCATTGTCACGAAATACACATCAACCTTTTTTTTTCTTTTAAAACCATCGAAATCCTTATCCATTACTGCACGGGTCATCTGTCTCGCCCGGTCTGGTCTAAAGTTAAAGTATATTACAGAATCATTATCCTCCAACATTGCTATCGGATCATTGTTCTCCAGGATAACAGTAGGCAGCATAAATTCATCTGTCTTTCCTGCATTGTAAGAAGACTCAACTGCTTCCACAGGATCGATCGCAGTCTGCCCTTTACCCGATACTATTGCATCATAAGCCAGCTCGGTCCTGTCCCAACGCTTGTCTCTGTCCATTGTGTAGTATCTGCCAGATACAGTAGCAATAGTTCCGACGCCTATCACACCTATCTCATTCACAAGCTCACCAATGTGCTTTGATCCAATTGAGGGAGGTACGTCTCTACCATCGAGAATAGCGTGGATGAAGACCTTTTCGATACCTTCATTTTTCATAAGTCTCAACAATGCATAAAGATGAGTATTATGGCTGTGAACACCCCCATCTGAAACGAGTCCGATCAGGTGAACAGAGCTCTTATTGTTTTGAGCATTACGAACTGCCCCGAGCAAAGCTTCATTGGAATAGAAGCCCCCATCCTCTATGTCCTTGGATATCCTTGTCAGCTCCTGATAAACTATTCTTCCTGAGCCAATATTAAGATGTCCTACCTCAGAATTGCCCATCTGCCCTTCCGGAAGCCCTACTGCAAGTCCACTGGCTTTAAGCCTGGCGTTTGGCCAGTGATCAATAAGTCTGTCGAAATTTGGCTTTCTGGCGAGCCTGACTGCATTTCCAGGCTTGTCGGGACCGATCCCAAAGCCATCTAAAATCATTAGCATTACTGGTTTCTTAGACATTTGATTCCTCCGTTTGATAGTTGACCAGCTTTCCAAAATCATTGGCTTTAAGGCTTGCGCCACCTACCAAAGCCCCATCTATGTCTCCCATAGACATAAGCTCCTTAATATTTTCCGGTTTTACACTTCCTCCGTATTGGATCCTTATTGCTGCAGCTGTGTCTTTGTCATATATCTCTTCCAGAGTTTTTCTTACAAGACTGCACATTTCATTTGCCTGCTCAGATGATGCTGTCCTCCCTGTTCCGATCGCCCAAATCGGTTCATATGCAACAACTGCTTTTACCGAATCCTCTGCCTTCACAGATTCAAAGGCTTTTGCTACCTGCTCCTTGACAAGATCTAAATGGATACCCTGTTCTCGTTGCTCCAGAGTTTCACCCACGCATATAATGGGTGTCATGTCGTGATCCAAGGCTGACTTTAGCTTCTTATTTACTGTATAGTCAGTTTCACAGAAGTATTGCCTTCTTTCAGAGTGGCCAATTATAACATAATCTGTTCCAAGCTCCCTAAGCATAAGTGGGGATATTTCACCAGTGAAAGCTCCGCTTTCCTCCCAATGAAGATTTTGAGCCCCTATCTTTATATCAGATCCCTCTGTCAGTTTTTTAGCTGTTTCTATAGCTGTAAAGGGTACACAAAGAACTGCTTCTACGTTTTCATTTAGCTTGATCTGAAGTATCTCGTTTATAAAACTCTTTGCCTGTCCTATAGTATTGTTCATCTTCCAATTTCCAGCAATTATTGGTTTCCTCAACCGAACTCCTCCTTATTCGCTGATAGCATCTATGCCTGGAAGTACTTTCCCTTCAAGTAGCTCCAGTGATGCTCCTCCTCCTGTTGAAACGTGGGTCATCTTTTCTGCAAGACCTGCCTTCTCGACGGCAGCAGCAGAATCTCCTCCTCCTACTATGGTTATAGCCCCTGATTTTACCATTGCTTCAGCAACAGCATAGGTGCCCTTATTGAAGTTTTCCATTTCAAATACACCCATTGGACCGTTCCATATGATCGTCTTAGCTTCACCAATGACACTTTCGAATAGAGCAATTGAATCTGCCCCAATATCAAGTCCCATCATATCCTCTGGGATATTCTCAACTGGTACCGTAAAATGTTCAGCTTCATTATTGAACTCCTTTGAAACGACAACATCTATAGGGAGTATCAGTGCTACGCCATGCCTTCTGGCTTTATCCATCAGCTCCTTTGCAAGCTCAAGCTTATCTTCCTCAAGAAGTGATTTCCCTATTTCAAGTCCTTTGGCTTTTAAGAAGGTAAATGCCATCCCGCCACCGATTATAATTGCATTGACCTTTGTAATAAGGTTCTCGATAACTCCAATCTTATCAGATACCTTAGCACCTCCAAGTATGGCAACAAATGGTCTCTTGGGATCATCGAGAGCATTTCCCATTATCCCAACTTCCTTTTCCACGAGGAATCCTAACGCAGATGGAAGGTGCTTTGACACTCCAACGTTAGATGCATGAGCTCTATGTGATGTACCAAAAGCATCGTTTACATATAGGTCTGCCAGCGAAGCTAAGCTTTCGGCGAACTCCTCTCCGTTTTTTTCCTCTTCTTTTCTATATCTGGTGTTCTGAAGCATCATTACCTGACCTGGCTTGAGAGAATCTCCCATTTCTTTGACCTTCTCGCTCACTACCATGTCGTCATCTGCAAATATTACTTCCCGCTCAATAAGCTCGGCAAGTCTTTTTGCAACTGGTGCCAGAGAATACTTTTTATTTGGTTCACCTTTAGGTCTTCCCAAATGAGACATCAGAATTATTGACGAATCATTGTCCAGAAGATACTTTATTGTAGGAAGCGATGCAGTTATTCTTATGTCGTCCGTAATATTCAATTCCTCATCCATAGGTACGTTGTAGTCAACTCTTACGAGTACTCTCTTTCCGGAGACATCCATGTCTTTTATTGTCTTTTTGTTCAACATATGTTCCACCTTCTTCATAGTATTGTTATGATGCAAAACAGGCCGGGTCAATAGACCCGACCCCTTTATCCTACATCTTTGAAGCTATAAGATTAGCAAGGTCCACAACTCTTCTGGAGTAGCCCCACTCATTATCGTACCATGATATTACCTTTACCATATTGTCGATGACCATAGTTGATTCAGCATCTACTATCGAGGATCTGTTGTCTCCAATGAAATCTCTTGATACCAAAGGCTCTTCACTGAATCCAAGTATTCCCTTCAATTCTCCTTCACTTGCTTCCTTAAGGAAAGCATTTACCTCTTCCTTTGTTGTCGACCTTTCTACCTCGAATACAACGTCAACAAGTGATACCGTAGGCACAGGTACTCTTAATGCAAAGCCATTTAGCTTACCTTTAAGCTCTGGCAGAACCAAAGAAACGGCTTTGGCTGCACCTGTAGTTGTTGGTATAATGTTCTCGGCTGCAGCTCTAGCTCTTCTAAGGTCTTTGTGTCTCTTGTCGTGTACCATTTGGTCATTTGTATATGCATGCACAGTAGTCATCAGGCCTTTCTTGACCCCAAATTTTTCAAGTATTACCTTGGCAACAGGTGCAAGGCAATTTGTAGTACAGGATGCATTTGATATGACCACATGCTTCTCTGGATCATACAAATGATCATTTACGCCCATGACTATTGTTATGTCCTCATCCTTTGCAGGAGCAGTTATCATAACTTTTTTTGCTCCAGCTTCTATGTGTTTCATCAGATCTTTCTTGTCTTTGAAGGCTCCTGTTGAGTCTATAGCAAGATCTACTCCCAGCTCTCCCCATGGGATCTCAATTGGGTCTCTATAGGCAACCACGGGTATCTTCTTACCATTTATTATAAAGCCCTTGTCATACGTTTCTATGGTTCCATCAAATTTACCATAGATACTGTCATACTTAAAAAGGTGAGCTAGATCTGGTATATTACCTGATGCGTTGATAGCAACTATTTCAAAATCCTCAACCTTCTGCTCAGCCCACACTCTTACTACGTCTCTTCCTATCCTTCCAAAACCGCTTAAACCAACTCTTAAAGTCATAAAAACTCCTCCTCTTGTTTAATTTGTAATTTCAATTATTCTATTTGCTACAGCCTCATCTATTACCAAAGCTATGTCCTTCCTGATAGATGAGACGGCAATAATTGCCTCTGCCTTCTCAGTACCACCAGCTACTCCTATTACCTTAGGTACCTTCAAATAAGTTTCGAGCGACAGACCGACCGTCTTGTATTCCCATAGGTCCTTCCCATTGATGTCAAAATAATGTCCAAATGCTTCAGCAACAGCATTTTGTGACATAAGCTCATTTAGCTTTTTTTCTTGAATCGCTCTTCTTCTTGCCATCGTATCAGCTCGCCCGATTCCAAACAGCAGTACTCTCATGCTGTCAATATCTTCTAGTATCTTCTTGATTTCTTCATTGCCGAGAGCAAGCTTCATTGCTTCCTCTCCCATACTATCCGGAAGGTAAAGCAATCTGTATTTTGCACCCAGGGCTTGACTGATTTTTGCTGCAATAGAGTTTGACTGAGTGTAAATGTCAGTACCAAGACCTCCCCTGGCAGGTATTACAGTTACCTCTGGGTATCTTACATTTGAAGATATGACATCAGCTACAACAGCCATAGTACTGCCGCCTGTAACTCCAATTACATCCTTGCTTCCCAGGCTCTGCAACAGCATTCTTGCTGCTGAACGACCCATCTCTGACAATACAAGACTGCTTGCTGAGGAGTCTCCTGGTACGATCAACACCTTTTTGATCCCTGTAGTCTTGACCACTCTCGCTGTAAGCTCAGGAATACCCTTTATGGTACTGTATGCATCATCAAGATCCTCTAGGAGCTCCAGACCCAAGTCTGTAACATACATACCCATATTGTCAGAGTTTAATAACCTTAGACCTTTAAGAGTATCCAACTCTGACCTTGTGACCCTCTCAGATAATTCCAGTTCAATTGCAAGCGACCTTCTTCCCACTGGTTGTCTGAAGGCAATCGTCTTCAATATCATATACCTTCTTTCGAGGATATCTATAGCCTCAGGTGCTATAGCTTTTAAGCTTTTTAAGAATTCTATAATACCACCTCCAAACATGGACTTTTTTGTCCCGGCGTGTTTATATATGTCCCACTATGATCAAAAAAATATAACTCCCTTATATTATAATACAGGGTTGGCTTATTTGCAAGTCCAACCCCTTCTAATATCTTCTTCTCATTGTCGAGGACGGTATGTTTAACTCATCCCTATATTTAGCTACAGTCCTTCTGGATATCTCGATCCCTTTTTTTTCTAGTATTTCTGAAAGTTGCTGATCACTAAGAGGCTTTTTGGGATCCTCCTCAAGTACTAAGGATCTGATCATTGATTTGACGCAGGTAGCTGAGACATCTCCATCTGTTCCAGTCAATCCAGTAGTAAAAAAGTACTTAAGTTCAAAAACACCTCTTGGAGTTTGCACGTACTTACCATTGGTTGCTCTTGATACAGTGGATTCGTGCATCTTTACGTCTTCTGCGACTTCCTTTAGGGTCATTGGAACGAGAACCTTTTCCCCGTGTCTGAAAAACTCCTTCTGTCTATTCAAAATCGACTCGATCACCTTATACAGGGTTTGTCTTCTCTGCTCGATGCTTTTTATTATCCAGAGTGCTGAATTAAACTTCTCCTGTAAGAATTCCGAGGTTTTTTCGTCAGTCGTCTTCATTATAAGGCTTTTATAATACTCATTTA
>CAZHLQ010000233.1:0-3355 GCA_964533235.1 uncultured Gudongella sp.
AAGAAAACTGCCGTCTTGCTTCTTAATTGCACCAATTTCAAGACCTTGAACATGTCCTACGGATACAAATATGGAGACGGTATACTACAAAAGATATCCAATAGCATTAAGACTTACCTGTCACCAGAGGATATGATATTCAGGTTCAATGCAGATAGATTTGTTGTCATTTTGGAGGATTATTCTTCCATAGACTTCCTAAGAGACAAAGCAAATGGGCTTCTGGAGCTGCTAAAACATCCCTCTAACGCAGATATTACCCATGATTACGTGTTAGCCCAAGCAGCAATACTTGAGTTGCATGAAGGTATTAAAAGTCCTGATGTTGTTCTTCAGGATCTATCGCTTGCATTGGCTAGCTTGAATGCAGAGTCGAATAATAATATCGTCTTTTACGATTCTGTTATCGATAATGACGTACACCGAAGAGATGCTGTCGAAAGAAAGTTGAGAGACGTTATAAGTGGGGAGGATAATTCCTCATTTTACCTTGTTTTTCAACCAACCTGGGATCTTAATAATAACAACATCTATGGATTCGAGGCTTTATCCAGGATGAGCATCGAGGATTTTGGACAAATACCCCCACCTGAGTTTGTTGATTTAGCTGAGAAAAGGCTCCTGATCTACGACCTTGGATTGCATATCCTTGGACTTGCATGTGATTTTTCAAATTTGATCAACAAGGATGGCTGCTACGGCTGTAAGGTTGCCGTAAATATTTCCCTGATACAGCTTCTTCGTGAGGAATTCGTAAGTGATGTGAAGTCCATACTCAAGGCTAAGAATACTGATGGTTCGACGATCGAATTTGAAATTACGGAATCGGTGATTGCAGACAATTTTGAGTTGATCAATAATAAGCTAATAGAGATAAGGAGTCTAGGAATAAATATTGCTCTCGATGATTTCGGAACTGGATTCTCGTCCTTTGCACGACTCCACAGTACAAATATCGATACTGTTAAAATCGATAGGTACTTCATCAGCAGGCTTGATGATGTAGAGTCAGAAAAATTGATCACAGCTGACATTATCTCGATGGCTCACAAGCTGGGGTTGTCAGTTGTCGCGGAGGGCGTTGAGACAGAAGTGCAGCTTCAATACCTTATTAAACACGGCTGCAACATCATTCAGGGGTACTATTTCAGCAAGCCGCTTCGCACTGAAGACGCTATAGCATTTCTAGAAAACAAAAGTTCAATCTAAAGAAGCTGCGTTCCCATATTATGAGAACGCAGCCTTTTAATTATTTACATAATTCTATTTTGTATTGTTGATATATTTGGAAATATTATTGACATTAATGATGCCAAACGCATGATTTATCTGTAAATTCGTTCCCATATTTCTGAAATATGATAAAATGATAACATAACAAGCATTTTACAAACTTTATCTGTTGAGGAATAATTAATAAAATTAGCTATTTGGGGCTGATTACTTAATTAATTCTGTCTACTTTGTTTGACAACCAAGAGTATCTGTGGAGCTTTTGAAGGGAGGATGAAATATGAAAAAATTCATTGCATTATTAATGTCAGTTATTATGGTTTTGACACTTTCAGGATGCGGAGGAAGTACCGAGGAAAAATCAGAGGTATCTCTAGTTGAGATTTCAGGAGAACGAACTACAATGGAAAAGGCTGGTGCTTTGGTCACTCGTTTGTACACGATCGCACGTTTAAAGACTGATGCACTTATTGAGTATGACCTGGAAAACGGGAGTATTGAACAGCTTAAAATGATGACAGATGATGCATTGGAGGCATGGAGATTGTGCGAGATCGCCAGTAACAAGACCATTGAGTTGATGGATTACGCCCAAAGTCTTCATAGTTCAATGTCTGGAAGCAAGGCTGTCCTTACATATATACCTCCATCCTCACCACCTTTTATGAAAGTAGTATATGCTGCGGAGGAGAATGCTGCACTCAAATGGGCAAAGGATCTGACTGCAAAGTATGATACATATCCTTCAGGACAAAAGATTAAGCAGCTCTCTGAAAACTTGGGAACCGATGCTAAAAATGCATTTGCTCAATTAAAAATGGCACAGGCCATTTTAGAGGGTGCCGCTTATAATGACGAAGCCGATACGATACAAAAGTATGAAAATGCTGCAACTGCTACTAAGACTATTTGCAAAACAGGCTTATATATCGGCGGTGTGATCGCAGGAGGCGGTGTTGCCAACGGAATACTTGAAGCAGGAGGTCTTGTGATTGGTGGTGTTGACACTATTGTAGACATTGCTTCTACCAGCAGCACTATTATCCTGGGCGAGGACAATATGGTTACGGCTGCAGCCAATGATTTTAAGGATATCATGGCACCTGTATCCTCTATTGCAGGAGGAATCAATGTACTTAGCGGGGGTATGATCAAGGCTGGTCAGACGGTTGCTGAGAAAGCAGGGAACATAGACAAATTATCATATATAGGTGATAGTATTGTAGACCTTGTAAATGATGGCAAGATCCTTGGCGGAGTTATCACAGTAGGGGATGACGGGGAATCAAAGATAACCATGACCGAGATAAGCACTGAAGGAAAGACACCTGAAGAGGTTGCCAAGGAGATGAAGGAAGCAGGGCTACCAGTCCCATCTGATAATGAACCGAAATCGGCTACTGAACTATCTGAGGAAATGGAGGAAGGCTATGACTTCACAGAAGAAGAGCTGATCGAGGTCATTGACAACCTGATGAATCTACTTAATGAGCTGTTCCTGGAACCAGATGAAGCTGCACCTGAGACCCCACAAGAAAAACCAGTAAGCACTGGAAATCTTTCAATAAAGGATTTAGAAGGAGATTACGATGTCACTGTCTCAGGTGACAATATAAGGACTCAAGAGACTAAACTCGAATTTACTATAAGAGATGGAGAGCTTGAGCTTGATAAAGGTCTTTATATAACTCTCATAAAAATGCCCTACGACTACGACAAAGGAACCGGTACCGCAGTCATTAACTATACGTCTCCTGTTGATGGGCATACAACTACCGATACCTTCACTTTTACTAAAGTTAATGGCTCTATCACTATCAAAGGTACCTCCGTTTCGGTAGGCGATGAAGGTACACATACAATATATGTAGAGGGAGTTAAGGTAGACTAGTAAAATCAAAAGACTGTATTGTTCAACAAACAATACAGTCTTTTCAATGTTTACATATGGTACGCCCAGAGGGATTCGAACCCCCGACCAACTGGATTGACTTTTGATTGACTGCGATGTATTACCATATTTTATATTGTGTATTTTTCAATGTTTAATATCTTGTATTGTATCGCTACATGTTGCTATAAATTATTGCATGGTGGCTAAAAGGTGGCTAAAATTATTCTT
>CAZHLQ010000234.1:0-12773 GCA_964533235.1 uncultured Gudongella sp.
CCTCTAACTGGTATGTATGTAAGCCCAACAAGATATAAAATGATCACCGGTACCGGTACCTTTTGGGGGAATTTTCCCTCGTAAGGTACCGGTACCTTTGTGTTATAATGTCCTAAAGGAGGTGCATAATGAACAGGATAAAATTACTTATAGCCGTAATTATTATATTTTCTATGCTGCTAGTAAGCACGGCTTTTGCAGCAGAGCCCATTAAGGTATATATAGACAATACCAGACTGGTCATGTAGGTCATTCCGCAAATACAAAACGGAAGGACTTTGGCGCCAATGAGTGCAATCTTCGAGACTTTAGGTGCGGAGGTAAAATGGGATAACGATAGTAGGGAAGCCTCCGGAAAACTTGGCGACACTGTAGTAACTCTTAAGATAGACAGCAAAATAGCATATGTAAACGGACAGCCAAAGGAGCTGGATGTTCCGGCTACTATTGTATCAGGAAGGACCCTGGTCCCAGCAAGGTTCATAGCAGAAACCCTTGGAGCAGAAGTCGACTGGGACAACGAATCTAGAACTGTCCTGATCAATTCAGACATAGATGAAATCATGCTATATAAAATAGTAAGGATAGTGGATGGGGATACCCTTGTTGCAGCGAAGAATGGTGTCGAGGACACAGTCCGTCTTATTGGGATAGATACACCAGAGTTATATGTTGAAGGTAAGAAGGTAGATGACCCTCAGGCTATCTCAGCCCTTGAATATGCAAAAGCAGCGCTCACAGGCAGATACGTCGAGCTTGAGCTTGATATGGACGAACGAGACCGATACGGAAGACTGCTCGCATATGTCTGGCTGTATGACACAATGCTCAACAAATTACTTTTAGAAAATGGTATAGCGAGGGTAGCAACCTATCCGCCCAATGTAAAATACCTTGATGAATTTCTTATCCTGGAGAAGTATGCTAAGGAGAAAAAGCTAGGTATCTGGGGTTCAGAATAACCGGAACCGATGAACGAAAATATTGGAAGGAGTGATCGCAATGTCAATGATGGACCAAAGTAAAAGGCTTTCAATATCACTATTGATCGTCATGGCACTTCTACTTGCACAGCTGCCTATATTAACTTATGCAGCTGATTTACCTGAGACTACTGTTACAACCTTTCAGGAACTGAAAAGAGCTCTTGAAAATACCACTGGCAGCAATATCAAGCTTGGAACCAACATCGTGATCCCATCATCCCTCAGGCAGGACAACGCTATCACTATTATTGGTGGTACACACACACTAAACCTAAACAGCTTCTCAATAACGTACACCTATGTGAATTCAGCGAGAGAAAATTCAGGCGTCCCGATCGCGCAGCAAGGGACCAGTACCCTAATAGTAAACGGAACAGGGAAGATACTTGGGGGCTATGTGGCAATTGAGAACACAACCGAGTCTTTGCTTGTAATCAACGGAGGCGATTACGTTGGTCAAGCTGCATCAGCACTAAGGATAATGGGAGTAACAGTCCTGAACGGCGGTACATATACTGGAAGATTTGGCGACGTATGGCTTGAGGAAGGCATACTTGTCGATAATGCCCATGCAGTCGATAAGATCAACAATCCATTCAAGAGCAGCTATGCAATCGTTGAATACGGAACATTTACTGGAAATGCTAAGCTTAGGTCGCTACTGGTTGTTAATGACCTAAAAATAGCTGACGGCTCCTCACTTACCCTGGGGAATAGTGGTACCCTGATTGTAAATGGGACCCTGACAGGTGAAAACGGAATAAAATACAATGAGGGCATGATGATCAAAAACGGAATAGTTGCAAACACAGGCAGATTCAGACTGGCTATGGATCTGGCACTAAAGAGCTTGACTATACCCAAAGATGCATTCCTGACAGTAGCAGAAAATATGAAGCTGCGAATAGATGGGGACCTGACAATCAACGGCATGCTGGAGACTAGAAGCGGAGCCCATCTAACTGTCAACGGCAATATATACAACAATGGGATGCTTCATGTTGAAACTATGGAAAACCTTAAGCTCTCAGGGAATATGTTTGGTGAAGGTAACACAGGAGGCGGTATAGGAAGCCCTGGCGGAGAAGGCGGACCGGATACAGGAAGGATGGAACGGGCTGCAAATGATCTCTACGCTTTAGGGTTGTTCAAGGGAACAGGCACAGATGTATTCGGGAAACCAAAGTTTGATCTTTTAGTGAAGCCTTCAAGACAGGTTGCGATAACAATGCTTGTCAGACTCCTTGGAAAGGAAGCAGAGGCTTCATCCAAGACCTGGGAGCACCCGTTCACAGATGTTGAAAAATGGGCTGAGCCCTATGTAGGCTACGCATACGCCAACGGACTTACTAAAGGAGTAAGTAGTGATAAGTTTGGCGCAAACGACCTTGTGACCACCTACCAGTACCTGACCTTCGCACTTAGAGCCTTAGGCTATGATGATGGAGCTGGAGACTTTAAATGGGACGATCCACTGCCACTCTCAAGAAGTATCGAGCTTACAGCTGAGGATTATCCCAATAACAAGCCAGATTTCTATAGAGGTGACATAGCAATAATATCTCACCTCGCTCTTCAAAGAGATATGAAAAATGGACCGGCTCTGATGGAGTATCTTGTAGATGCAGGAGCAGTAGATAGGGAGGATGTAGAAGCTATAGGACTGGACCACCTGATCCAAAGATAATCTGTCTCAATTCTGTATAGGATATCACATCATAAAAAAAGCACTTTTAAAAGAGTGCTTTTTTTATGGGCAAAAATATAGTACAGCTATAATTTACAACGATATTTAGAAGTGATATAATTACTAAATGTTAATAAACTAAAGCGATAACAAGGCGCAGTGCAATCATTGGTCAAAGGGGTAAAGACATGACTATATTACTTGAAACTAAAGCTCTCGAGATGCATTTTAAGGGGTTAAAAGCTGTTAAGGGCTTCGATTCGACAATCGAAGAGAACAAAATATATGGTTTGATCGGTACTAACGGCGCCGGGAAAACCACTGTGATAAACATGCTTTCGGGTGTACTTAAGCCAACTTCCGGCAGCATAATTTCTCTAGGCAACGACATAACAGGTATTAAGCCCCATAAGATAGCTAAACTCGGAATTTTGAGAACTTATCAAAATCTAAGGCTTTTTAAGAAGATGACTGTCATTGAAAATGTCGTCATAGGAGCACAAATCCATAAAAACTACAATAATATGCAGGCGATCCTTCAGCTTCCAGGCTTCAAGAATGAAGAAAGAGAACTATATGATAAGGCAATGGATATGCTTAAGATCATGGGGATAGATTCCATGGCTCAACATACATCTGGTTCTTTGCCCTATGGAGCTCAAAGAAAGCTTGAGATAGCAAGGATATTGGCTGCATCACCGAAATTGTTGCTGCTTGATGAACCGGCAGCTGGTATGAATCCCCATGAAAGTGCCGAATTGATACATATATTAAGAAATATCAGGCAGCAGTTCAATCTTACAATAGTCCTGATAGAGCATGATATGAAGGTAGTCATGGGATTATGCGACTATATCTACGCAATGGCCTTTGGCGAGGTCATAGCAAAAGGCTTGCCTGAAGAGATAAGGAATGACCCAAAGGTTATCGAGGCATTCCTGGGGAGGGCGAGAGAACATGCTTAAGATAGAAGATTTGTGTGTTAAATACGATTCCATTAGAGTAGTGCACAGTGTTTCGCTGGAGATAAATGACGGTGAGATCGTTGCAATGATAGGGGCCAACGGAGCAGGAAAAAGCACAATACTTAAGACTATATCAGGACTTTTAAAAGCAGAATCCGGGAAAATCACCATGGATGGTGAAGACATAACTCGTGTCGACAGCCATGTGATAGTCCAAAGAGGGATCATACAGGTACCGGAAGGAAGGCAGATATTTACAAAGATGACAATAGAAGAAAATCTCAAGCTTGGAGCATTCCTGCAAAAAGACAAAGCAAAGGTTGAAGCGAACTTTGAAAGAGCCCTGACGCTGTTTCCAATTCTCAAGGAGAGGCTCAAGCAAATGGCAGGAACGCTTTCGGGAGGAGAACAGCAAATGCTAGCAATCGGAAGGGCACTTATGGGAGATCCCAGACTTTTGCTTCTCGATGAGCCTTCGATGGGATTATCTCCTCTGATGACTCAAAATGTCTTCGATGTACTTAGACAACTTAAAAACGATGGGATCACAATGCTCCTTGTTGAACAAAATGCATATGATGCTATGGAGATCTCCGACAGAACATACATCCTTGAAACTGGAGTAGTTAAAATATCAGGCTGGAGCAAGGAACTAATTGAGGATCCAGGGATAAAGAAAGCCTACCTGGGAGGTGAATACGATGCCTGATTTTGGATATTTTCTAAGCCAGCTGTTCAACGGTATAAAGCTGGGCAGCGTATATGCCATGGTTGCCATAGGTTATTCTATGGTTTACGGGATACTAAGGCTGATCAATTTTGCACACGGAGACATAATGACGGTAGGGGTATATACTATACTCGTTCTGTTTACGACATATGGATTGCCTCTATGGTTAACGATAATCATATCGATTACACTTGCCATAATAGTCGGCCTCACTGCAGAAAGGGTTGCGTACAGGCCGTTAAGAAGCTCGGGAGAGGAAACGACCCTGATATCGTCTTTGGCTGTCTCAATACTTATACAAAATATCATTGTAATGGTGTTTTCTCCTCAAAGAGTAGCCTTTCATCTTCCGGACTATCTGTCAAAACTTCACACATTTGGCACTGTAAGATTGTCGACGATGAACATAATAACCTTTGTTGCAGTATTTGTAATACTTATAGCTCTTTCATATATGATAAAGAATACAAGAGTAGGAATGGCTATGAGAGCATGCTCCGACAATATGAACGCAGCCAGGCTGATGGGCATAAACATAACCACAATAATCATTATCGCTTTTGCTATAGGCTCGGCACTGGCAGCTCTTTCAGGTCTTATGCTTGCAGGTGAATATAAGACAATCGATCCCCTGATGGGCTTTGTTCCAGGACTTAAGGCATTCTGTGCAGCAGTACTTGGAGGCATAGGGAGCCTTGGAGGGGCAGTATTGGGAGGATTTATTCTTGGGATCATCGAAATGCTCTTTGCAGGCCTGATGCCTACAGAGATAACGCCATACAGGGATGCATTCGTATTTCTGGTACTGATACTTGTTTTACTTGTAAAGCCCAACGGAATCCTTGGTTCTAACGAAGGGGGGCGAAGCTGATGAAGCTAAGGGACAGCAATCTTTTCAGGCTCATCCTATTCGTGATTATTCCATTGGCAGTAGTCATTTACGCAGGCCTTGACAGCGGTGGATATTATGCTGGGCTTATAAATCTGGTAGGAATAAACATAATTCTCGTGGCCAGTCTAAATCTGGTCAATGGATTCTCAGGGATGTTTTCAATGGGTCATGCAGCTTTCATGGCTATCGGAGCCTACACCTCTGCGACCTTGACATTGAATGCGGCACAAAAAGCAACATATATGCCTGGTCTTCCGGATTGGCTGATGAACCTGGTACTTCCATTTCCATTGGCACTTCTGGTGGGAGGGATATTCGCAGCAGCAGTGGCAATTCTCATAGGATTCCCAGTGCTTAGATTTAAAGGTCATTATCTTTCTGTTGCGACTATAGGGCTTATAGTGATCGTAAGGGCGGTATTGGACAACGAGGACCAGTTTACAAACGGAGCCAGAGGAGTAACCGGACTACCATCATATGCTTCAACATGGATCATTTTCACAATAGCAATCCTGGTATTATACCTCCTTCACAGACTGATCAACAGCGCCTATGGCAGAGGTCTTATAGCCATGAGGGACGATTACGTAGCAGCGCAAACGTTGGGTGTAAACCTAACTACTAAAAAACTCTCAGCCTTCTGCATAAGTGCATTTATTGCAGGAGTTGGAGGCGGCTTATGGGGTCATATGCAAAGCGTAATTTCCGGTAAGTTCTTTTATATCGACTACAGCTTCAAGATTGTACAGACCTCTATAATAGGGGGGATGTCATCTTTAAGCGGATCAGTTGTCGGGTCGATCCTCATGACTTACATCCCGGAATTCTTGGCACCGCTGGAGAATGGTCTTAGGATTTTCGGAACGAGACTCCCTGAGCTTTATGGGATATCAAACATCATACTATCATCCTTCCTCATAGTCCTCATTATCTTTAGAAGGCAGGGAATCATGGGCTATAGCGAAATAATAACTGAAAGCATATTCTCGATCAAAACCTACAAGAGTATATTCGACAAAAATGAATACCATATATTCATAGAATCACTCAAAGGCAGCTTAAAAGACATAGGCAGCATTCCGGCACGAATAAGTGCAAGGATCTCAAATAATAAAAGAAAAAAGAAGGGGGAGTAGAAATGAAAAGCAAAATGACTAAAAGAACAGTCTCCATTTTGATAATATTGACAATGGTACTGTCAATGGCAGGCTGTGGAACCAAAGAGGAAGCCGGTGCAGAGACAATAAACGTAGGTGCGATTTTCAACCTGACAGGCGGACAAGCATCTATCGATGAACCTTCATACAACGGCTTCAAGCTGGCAGCCGATGAAATCAATGCTGCCGGAGGAGTAAACGGCAAGATGATCAATGTCGTATCCTATGATGGAAAGACAGAACAAACAACTGTAGCCAGCAATGTTAAGAAGATGATCGACGTCGACAAGTGCGTAGTCATTTCTGGATTGTCAGATTCCAACTACGCTTTGGCAGCAGGAAACGTAGCACAGGAGAATGGCATCCCATTCATCACATCAGGTGCAACTCTTCCAACTTTACCTGATCAGGTCGGAGACTTCGCATTCCTGGCTCCATTTGGCGACGACATACAGGCATATGCGGCTGCTGAGTATGCAATCGATGAACTGGGAGTAACAAAGGCATATATGCTGATCGACCAATCAATGGAGTTCACAAAGACACTTGCTTTCTTCTTTGAGGAGAGATTCATTGAAAAGGGTGGAGAGATAGTACTTAAGGACAACTACATGAACAAGGACCCGGATTTTTCAGCTCAAATCGACAGATTCCTGGCTAATCAAAACGGAGCTGAAATACTATTCATTTCAGGCGTTCCTGATGATGCAGGCGTTGTAGTCAAGCAATTCAGAGATAAGGGTGTAACGCTTCCTGTAATCAGTGGAGACGGCTTCGACACTCCTCTTCTCATAGAAGTAGCCGGACCAGCTGCTGAGGATACTTATGTTGCAACTCATACCTCCTTGGAAAACACAGCTGAAAAGGTACAAAACTTCGTTAAGGCGTATACAGATGAATATGGAAGAGCTCCTGAAAACGCATTTGCAGCACTTGGCTACGATGCAATGTACCTTATCGCAGATGCTCTCGGCAGAGCAACTGATGTAACAGACCCAACAGCTATCCGCGATGCAATAGCTCAAACCAAGGGTCTTGAAGTTGTAACCGGAGTAATCACCTATGAGGATGGAAGCCATGTTCCAAATAAATCAGTAACCATAAATAAAGTAGAAGGCGGAAAATTCGTATTCCAAAAAGAAGTCAGTATGTCCAACTAATTTAATGACATGACGACAATAGAAAGGAGATGGTCAATCAATGGCTAATCACGAACTATTAAAGCTTACAGCAAACCAGGTCAAGGCAGGGGGATATGACAAGGCAATACTCGCTATAGGATCATGTGAAGCCCATGGCAAACATCTTGCTGAGGGGACAGACACCATAGTGTCATATAAACTATCGTGCATGATCGCCGATAAGGTAGATGGGTTGCTTGTGCTTCCACCGGTAACTGTAGGGTACAGCGCACACTACGACACCTTTCCATTTACCATATCCCTGGGATATGATACTATCACACAAGTTATTTATGACATAATTGAGTCGGTGCTAAGAAATGGCGTAAATCGAATCTTCCTTATGAACGGTCACGACGGAAACATTGCTCCCTTGGAGATCGCATCGAGGAAAATAAAAGAAAAATACCCACAGGCAAGGATCGCAGCACTTCCTGCATGGTGGGTAACCGCAGGAGACCTGCTGCCAGAAGGAACCTTCGAGGTTTGGAATGGCCTTGGACATGCAGGAGAAGGCGAGTCCTCGATTGCATACTACCTGTTCCCTGAATGGTGCGAGAAGGAGCTGGCAACATGTGTTATTCCTGACAAACTGCCAAAGTATGTTGAAATGAAATGGGATTTTGCAGAGTTAACAAATACAGCTCAAACCGGTGATGCGACAAAAGCAACTCCGGAAAAAGGTGAAAAGATGACAAAGGTACTGGTCGATGCCGTTGTGGAAGCAATCAAAGACCTGGATTCAAGGAACTGGGATTATACATCCACAGAATCAGAATCAAAGCTGTAAAATAGAATTAGAAGTTGTCTCTCTCGATGAGACGCCCCAGAGATGATTTTTGTCATCTCTGGATTTTTTTGTGTTGTAAGGGTAATATCAAAGTAGTAATAAGCATTTAACGATCTTAACTTTCTAAGGAGGTTTTTTAATTGGCGAATTTTCCAAACGGCAATATTCTTCACGTTGACCTGACAGAGTCAAAAATCTATAAAACTGAGCTGAATAGTGATACATATAGGCTCTATCCCGGTGGTTCAGCACTGGGGGTATACCTGGCAACAAAGAATATCAAGCCAGGCATTGACCCTCTGTCTCCGGAAAACTGCCTTGTATTTTCAGTTTCAGCGCTTACAGGGCTTCCCATAAGCGGCATCAGCAGAATGAACGTTACAGCTAAGAGTCCCCTTACAGGAGGGATAGGCGACAGTCAATCGGGAGGTTTTTTCCCAGTCCATCTTAAAGCTAATGGACTCGATGCGGTCGAAATAATTGGTAGGGCTGAAAAACCTGTATATCTTTACATAGATGGAGACAAAGTTGAAATAAAGGATGCTGAAGCTTTATGGGGTAAGGTGACCGGTGAATCTGAAGCTATAATTAGACAAGAGCTAGGCAGAGAAGATATTGAGATCGCTCAAATCGGACCAGGCGGCGAAAACATGGTTAAATTTGCATGTATAATCAGTATGTGCAATAGGGCGAATGGAAGGAATGGAATGGGTGCAGTAATGGGATCAAAAAACCTTAAGGCGATAGTAGTTGCTAAAGGTAAATCAGCAAAGCCATACGATCCCGATAGGTTTTATTCACTCTCAAAGAGCGCGTCTAAGCTTATTGAAACAAATGGAGATGTATCTGAACTTGGAAAATATGGAACAGACGGCGGGCTCAAGTCCCTAAGTGAGAAAGGCTTTCTACCAACTAAAAACTGGACATCCGGCAACTTCCCGGAGGGTGCTTCTGAAATCAATGGCATCAATATGTACAACACTATATTAAAGGAAAGAGATACATGCTTCTCGTGTATAGTTAGATGTAAAAGGGTAGTCGAGATACCTGGCAAGGTCGACCCTGTGTATGGAGGTCCTGAATATGAAACTGCAGCTGCCTTAGGATCTTATTGCGGCGTGACAAGCCTTGAGGATGTATGTATAGCAAACCAGCTCTGCAACATGTACGGACTTGACACGATCTCCTGTGGAGCTACAATAGCATTTGCAATGGAAGCATTTGAAAAAGGAATAATAGACGAATCTGTAACAGAAGGGATCGATCTGAGATTCGGCAATGGCAAAGCTGTTAACACCTTAATAGAAAAGATCGCTAAGCTTGAGGGATTTGGTGAAAAACTGGCTCAAGGCAGCTATAGATACGCAGAAAGCCTTGGAGAAGATGCGTTAAAACTAACTTCTACTGTAAAAAATCAGGAACTTCCTGCTCATATGCCACAATTCAAGCCTTCTGTTGGATTGATCTATGCAGTTAATCCATTTGGCGCTGATCATCAATCCAGCGAGCATGACACAGTTTTGGTACTCCCTGAGGATAGCCTTGAGAGAAAAAGACTTGCTAAGCTGGGTATTCTCAATGGATACAGAGATACGTTTAAAATGGATCACGGCAAGGTAAGATTTGCATACGAGACTCAGAAATTTTTTTCCATGCTTGATTCCCTTTGCTTGTGTCAATTCGTATGGGGAGCTTCTTGGGAATTATTCGGCCCGGATGAGATCATCGAGCTATGCAAGTCGGGGATCGGGTGGGAAGTATCAATCGAAGAACTCTTGGAGATAGGAGAGAGACGAATAAACATAATGAGGGCCTTCAATTCAGCAGAAGGATTCACAAAAGATGATGATAGGCTTCCGGACAAAATGTACGTACCACTAAAGGGTGGTCCTACTGATGGCGTCGTGTTAAGTAAATCGGACCATGAATCAGCATTGGAAATGTATTATGATATGGCTGGATGGGACAGAACAACGGGGAAACCAACCGATGATACATTAATGAAAAACTCCCTGCAGTGGTTAATTAAGGAGTAATCAGCCTATGAATATATTACTAAATAATGCCCCTATTGAGGTCTCAGAGAGTACAACAATAGAAGAGCTTATAGCAACCCTTGGCTATATAGGTTCAGTTGCAGTTTTTGTAAATGACAAGCAGCTTCTGATGTCTCAATATAAAGGTTTTGAGGTTTACAATGGTGACAGGGTCTTGATAATCAAACCCCTGGGTGGGGGCTGATCGTCAAATAATAACTACCGGCTCAGCCGGTAGTTATTATTTTATTTAAAACATACTTTTGGAGTTGGATTCCAGCTTCATTTCTTAAGGCTTGTAATCAATCATAAAATAGGGGCAATTTTTCCAAATATATAATATCATCCCTTTCAGCAGCATCTCCCTCTGCAAGTATAGCTGCTTTGGCTACAACCTCAGCCCCTGCCTTCTCTGCCAATTTCTCCAGAGCCTTTAGCGATTCGCCCGAGGAAATTACGTCATCCAATATAGCTACCCGTTTACCTCTTATCCTCTCAGTATCGTTCTTATCCAAATAGAGCCTCTGAATCCTTTGAGTGGTGATCGACTCGACCTCGATCTCCAGGGGATCGTCCATATATGACTTAACTGATTTTCTGGCAACTATATATCTAGGGTGGCCGAGAATTCTGCAAACCTCATTAACAAGTGGAATTCCCTTAGCTTCTGCAGTCATTATGTAGTCGATTTCAGGCAGCCTGTCCGCAATCAAAGGTGCTGCTGCTGTAACCATCTCGCAATCGCCAAGAATAACGAAGCTTGCGATCGATAAGCCTGGCTTGATTTTGATAATGGGTAGTTTCCTTATTAACCCTGCAACTCTCAATTCGTAATATTTCATATTCCCTCCATAAATAAATTTTCGACCTCTACTATGTAAAGACTAACACAGTTTCAATAGTATCTAAAACAATTTTTTGAAAATAAAAATAAATACTACTTGACTTCATAAAACCCAGCCCATATAATCTAATACTATAAACCAATGAAGTGGAGATCAAACCGTTTAAGCACCAATAGAGAGCAGGTGATGCTGGAAATCCTGCGGGAAGCTGATCGGCAAATGGACCACTGAGGGCGAGGTGAAAGATTTATTATATAAATCGAGTATCTGAGATGTAGGCCGGCATTATCGGCAAGGGATGTGTTGGCATTCCAGAATATTGATCATTCTATAATTTGAATTGGATGGTCGATTATAATAATTAAGGTGGTATAGCAGATTTGATCTGTCCTTATTTGGGGACGGATTTTTTGTTTTTTGTTTATACTTGCCTGGTTGCCAATACAAAAATCACATAAAAAGGAGAGATGTAAAGTGAAAAAAGCATTGGTAATGGTTATGGCAGGTATTTTGGGACTAGGTATTCTCACAGGGTGTGCAACAAGCGCTGCATCAGAAAATCAAGAGGTTTATAAGGTCAGTATAGTGCAGCCAATGGATCATCCATCTTTGAATCAGATCAGAGATACCATAATTTCGGAGCTAAACGCACAAGGGTTGGGTGAGAAGATAGAAATTTCTTTGCAAAATGCAAATGGAGATATGAATCTACTTCAAACAATCATGCAAAAGCTAGTTGGAGAAGGTGTGGATATGATAGTTCCAATTGCTACTCCATCTGCTCAGGCGGCAATGGCAGCAACAGGTCAGATACCAATAGTATTTTCAGCTGTAAGCAATCCTGTAGAAGCTGGACTTGTAAAGAGCTTTTCAGAAACAACCGGAAATATTACAGGAGTATCAAATTCAATTCCTGTGGTAGATATTTTTGAACTTTCAAAGATACTGACTCCTGGAGTGAAAGTATACGGATTTATCTACAACAGCAGTGAAATAAATTCTGTTGCAAGCATAGGAAAGGCCAAATCATATTGCGACGAAAATAATATTACATACAAGGAAGTCTCAATAACAGGTACAGCAGATCTGCAGCAGGCAGTATTATCACTTACTGATGAAGTAGATGCATTCTTTACCCCAAATGACAACACCGTTGCCTCAGCCATGGCTACCTATTTTCAAATAGCATCTGATGCAGGTATACCCATCTATGTCGGAGCAGACTCAATGGTCAGGGACGGCGGCTTGGCTACGGTAGGCATAGACTACACTGTACTTGGCAAACAAACCGCAAATATGATAGCAAGAATAATCGATGGTGAGAAAATATCTGAAAACCCAGTAGAACAAATTGTTGAATATGCCAATATAATAAATTCAGATGTTGCGGACGCTCTTGGGATACAGGTTCCGGAGTCTATAAAAGATAATTTTATTTTTATTTCAAAATAGTGCTTGACTTCACAAAACCCAGCCCATATAATCTAATACTATAAACCAATGA
>CAZHLQ010000235.1:0-3739 GCA_964533235.1 uncultured Gudongella sp.
GATCCAGCCTAGCTCGGATCAGTTGGAATACTCGTTCCAGCTGGCTGATTTTTGCGAAACGGCTGGGCTGGGTGTCGCAGGGGAAAATTATAGCAAGGTGAGAGACGCGTTTAAAAAATTGCGGGACCGCTCGATCTGGGCCGAGCAGGAGGACGGATCTATCACCACGCTGTCATGGTTTTACTCGGTAACGATGCACCCGCGGACCGGGAAAGTGACGGTACACCTGGATCCGAAAATAGTTCCGTATGTGCTGCAGCTTGCAGCACATACGACTCGCTACGAACTGCTGTCGATTTTGCCGATGACAAGCAAATATTCAATCCGGCTGTACGAGCTCTGTAAGTCATGGGCATACAAAGGATCTGTCCAGTACGATATCGCCGAGCTACGCAGGATGCTGATGATCGATGACAACAAGCTGGAGAGGTACCAGGATTTCCGGCGGTATGTGCTGGATGTCGCGATGGATGAGATCCGGAGGTACACCGACCTGGAGGTGCAGTATGATCCGGTCAAGGATGGGCGCAGTTACGTCGCAATCCGGTTTAACATCCGGCGGAAAAATGATAACGACCGAATCAGAGCAATGCACGTGGCCGCGGATGATCTGGATCGACCACGCGACCGAGACCTGGGCGAGGATCGGATGGCAAAGATCCAAGCGTCGTGGATCCGGGAGCTGGGCGGTAAGCAGACCAAGTGGCGTGAGAGGTTGAGCAAGTTGGAGCAGGCCTATGTCTCGGATTTAGAGGACCAGTTGGATCAGGGGGCGACGCTCGGAAACTTGTGTGCAGCTGCATTGGTGCATGGGAGAATTAAGGACCACGAGTTGGCAAGTGCGATATCTGCTCTCCAGGGATAATCCTGGGGAGCAGATTTTTTTTGGGGAATTGGAATACAAGAATAAAAATCGGCATATAACAAAGTATCAAACGAGAGGAGTGATTGCAGAAATCACACAAAAACCGAGGCGTAACGACGACAGCGGAGGAGTGCAGATGACACAAAGGAGCGGCTGATTTTGCAGTGAGCCGAAGGCGAACGATGTGCAAAATCGCGACGCGCTGGGAGCATGAGTACACCAGCGCAGCCTGTTTGTTAAGCAGGCGGTTTTATTTTTAGGGGTAGAGGGTAAGATAAACAGCGCCGAAGGCGCGTTATCTTACCCGACCTCTGCAAACCCTTGATTTTACTGGGGTTACGACGGCTTACGGTTGTGCCAGACAACTGCGATCTAAACGACTTTTCCAAGGGATTGGTCTGTCGTTTTGCAGTTTTTTCCTCAGGAAAAAACTGCAAAACGGCTGTTTAAATAAAACATCCACCACTAAGGAGGAAACTATCAATGGCAAAAATCGGGTCACCAAAATATCAAATTCAGGAGCGCCTGAAGGAGTTAGATTGCCGGGGGAGTAGTCGGCATGAGGCTAAGGCAGCATATCGATCGGCTGCAGCGTCAGCTGGAGCCGATCGGGTTAATCCTGCGGCGGCGGCTGGGATCTACTCGACACAGACACTGCGGACGTACGAGCAGCAGGGGACGCAGGCAGCTCGCTGGATCCGGGATACTTACGGAGTCAAAGATATCGGGCAAGTTGGTCGGGATCACATCAAGTCGTACCTGCAGCACTGCAGGGATCAGGGGCAGTCTGCCTGGTCTGTCTCTACGGCGATGGCAGCTTGCAACAAAATCTGGGGCGCGGACTTGACCAAAAAAGAGTGCGACCTGGAGACCAGACGGTTGCAGGATATCACCAGGAATCGCAGCGAGCTGGAGTACCACAAGTCCTGTAATCGGGACAACTACTTGGATCAGATCACAGTAGCAAAGGCATTTGGCTTGCGCCGGGAGTCGATCTGCGGAGGACAGTACCAGATCCGGCCATCGTCGATCTGCAAGAGCGGCGATGGCCGGATCTACGCGGAGGTCGTCGAAAAGGGTGGTCGGTACCGGGCGGCACCGTGTCGACAGGAGTATGCGGACGACGTCATGCAAATCCTCGGCGGCCGGATCTCGGAACGTGAGCCGGCCGCCGACAAGCGCGTATTTACAGATCGGTATAACAAGACCCAGGAGGATCCTCTGTTTGACCGGTACACCAGCAAGATCCCTAACCATGCGTTTCGGGCCGAGTATGCGCAGGGCCTGTACGCCGAGCTGCGGGATCAGGGGATCCCTGATCGGGACGCACTGCAGGAGGTGTCGTATGCTTTAGGGCATAACAGGTTGTCGGTGCTCCGTAATTATGGCCTGTGAGGCGCTGTACGGCCTTCTGGCGGGTTTTCGGATACTGGGGTATATCTCAGTACCCGATGATGCCCTTGCGAGCGTCCTGCGGACACCTGGGCGATGTTCTGCATTTTTGTGATCTCCGCACTCATTTGGGTGCGGTTTTGTTGTTTTGGGTTTTTTGATTTTTGATTTTTTGTCCCCTTTTATAATACTTATAATACTTATAATACTTAGGAGGGCTGGGAGGCCCTTATTTTACTAGGGTCTACGAGCCGAAATGTGTGTGGGAGTACATGAAATGTGTGTGGGAGTACATGAAATGTGTGTGGGAGTACATGAGCAGCCTGTGGATAAAGTGCGAAATGTGAGCCAAAGTACATGAAATGTGTGTTAACTTTACAAAGGTCACACAGTGAGATATGCTGTATCCAAACGATGATCGGAGGACACTATGGCGGTATCCAAAAACAAGGAACAACGCGAGCTACAGGTGGTCAAGCACAACGATCTCATACAGCGGAGCCGGCACCGGCTGTCCACGGTAGAACAGAAAGCGGTAGCCTATGTCGTGTCGCTGGTGAAACCGGACTCAGATCAACTAGAGTATACTTTTCGGTTGGCTGATTTTTGCGAAACGGCTGGGCTGGGTGTCGCGGGTAAAAACTACACCAAGGTGCGTGACGCGCTAAAAAAATTGCGGGATCGCTCGATCTGGGCCGAGCAGGAGGATGGTTCTATCACAACACTTGCGTGGTTCCACTGGGTGACGATGCACCCACGGAGCGGCAAAGTGACCGTAAGTCTGGATCCGCGAATCGTTCCGTATGTGCTGCAGCTTGCAGCACATACGACCCGGTATGAGCTGTTATCAATCCTGCCGATGACAAGCCAGTACTCGATCCGACTGTACGAAATTTGTAAATCATGGGCATACAAGGGATCTGTCCGATACGATATCGCCGAGCTGCGCAGGATGTTGATGATCAATGATGACAAGATGTTGAGATATCCGGATTTTCGCAGGAACGTGTTGGATACGGCGATGGGTGAGATCCGGAGGTACACCGACCTGGATGTAACCTACGAGCCGGTCAAGGATGGGCGCAGTTACGTCGCAATCCGGTTTAACATCCGGCGGAAAAATGAGAACGACCGAATCAGAGCAATGCACGTGGCCGCGGATGATCTGGATCGACCACGCGACCGAGACCTGGGCGAGGATCGGATGGCAAAGATCCAAGCGTCGTGGATCCGGGAGCTGGGCGGTAAGCAGACGAAGTGGCGTGAGCGGCTGAGTAAAGCAGAGGCTGCGTATGTCTCGGATTTAGAGGGACAGTTGGATCAGGGGGCGACGATTGGTAACTTGTGCGCAGCTGCACTCGTGACCGGGAAAGTTAAGGATCACGATTTGGCAAAAGCGATATCTGCTCTCCAGGGATAATCCTGGGGGGCAGAATTTTTTTTGTGATCTGGAATACAAGTTCGAAAATCGGCATATAACAG
>CAZHLQ010000236.1:0-2051 GCA_964533235.1 uncultured Gudongella sp.
GCTAAGGCTGATGTGGAAGGTATTTATAAGGCGATTAATATGGCTGCAAGCGAAGGGTGCTCGTCTATAAATATCTCAGCTGGTGTTCCATCTGCAACCGGAGGCTTGATTAAATGCAGTGTTCCTGCAACGCTTACGACTATTTATGGAAGCGTATCGACTCCCCCCGTCGGATTACAGTATAACATTACTATTGGTTCTACTAGTATTTATACTGTTACGAATGCTAGCGGCACAGCAGCAAACCCGACTTCCGTCGCAACGGCGCAACCATTGACTGGAGAGATAAAAGTAACTGCGAGTAGCGGCGCTACTGGTCTTGGTTTTAGTCCTACAGATACGGTTACTTTTTCTTGTTCATCTGGAAGTACTTCTACCAAGCCTGGTTGCTATTGTTCAGCTTTGGATGGTTGTGACAGTGTCAAGTAGAAGCCTTTTCTTCTATCAGTGTTTTACCAAAAAACGGGCTCCTGAAGGGTTCGTTTTTTGGTAAAAATTTATAATTTATAGCTTTGTTCTAAAAAGGAACGCTTATGACAGCGCTCCTTTTTAGAATTGGTTTATATTGTTTGTCTGTTCTACCTTGCGAATTCGGTGACGCGAGTTTCGCGGATAATGACTATCTTGATTTCTCCCGGATATTTTAGAGTCTCTTCAATTTTATCAGCGATATTGCGCGCCAGCTTCACCGATTCCAGGTCGGAGATCTTGTCAGGTGAAACGAAAACACGAACCTCTCGTCCCGCTTGGATGGCGTAAGCTTTCTCCACTTCGGGGAAAGATTTAGAGATCTCTTCAATTTCTTCAATGCGTTTGATGTAATTCTCAACGCTGTCACGTCTGGCGCCCGGTCGAGCGGCGGAAATGGCGTCCGCTGAAGCGACCAGAGTGGCCTCCGGTGAAACAAACGGATAATCACCGTGGTGTGACTTCATTGCGTTGATAACCGCCTCGGAAATGCCGAATTTCTTCAAAATATTGATGCCGATTTCTACGTGCGTGCCCTGGACTTCTCGGTCGATAGCCTTGCCGATATCGTGGAGCAGACCGGCTTTCTTGGCGACGGCGATGTCTAGACCGATTTCAGCGGCCAAGGCTCCGGACAGGTGAGCTACTTCAATGGAGTGCAGTAAGATATTCTGACCGTAACTGGTTCGGTAGCGTAAACGTCCCAACAGCTTGACCAGCCTCGGGTCTAAACCAGGAATGCCCACTTCAAACATGGCCGCCTCTCCCGCTTCGGTAATTTTTTTGTTGATTTGTTGCTTCACTTCCTTGATCGTCTCCTCAATTCTGGCGGGATGGATTCTACCGTCCTCAACTAATCTTTCAAGCGCCTGCTTTGCAATTTCGCGACGGATCGGATCAAAGGCGGAAACGACGATGGCCTGGGGAGTGTCGTCGACAATAATTTCCGCTCCCGTCAGTCTTTCGATGGTATTAATGTTTCTACCTTCACGACCAATAATGCGTCCCTTGAGGTCGTCGGAAGCGATAGAGACCGTCGAGGTGGTGTGATCGACAACATGGCCGGCGGCGTAGCGTTGAATGGCCGATGTCATGATATCCTTGGCTTTTTCCTCCAGAGAGTCTTTCTTCCATTTTTCTAAACTCTTCAGCTGTTGTTTAATGTCTTCTTCGTATTCCTTCTCTACTGACTTGAGCAACAATTCCTTCGCTTTCTGCGGAGAGAGTTTGGTGATTTGTCTTAGTTTTTCCAGTTCTTCCTTTCTCAACTCCTTGACTTCTTCTTTGATCTTCTCGATTTGATTGACGCGATGAGTGATGCCGTCCTTTTCTCTTTTTAATTCAACTTCTTTGCGGTTGATTCCCTCCTCCATTCTTTCCAGACGCTCCTCCATTTTGTCCAGTTGCTTTCGACGAATTTGTTCTTCTTTTTTGATTTCGGAAAGCGCTTTTACGGCCTTATCCTTGGCGGAAAGCACAATATCCTTCGCTTCAGAGCGAGCATCGTTCACAATTTGGTCTGCTTTTTGCACCGCTCCCTCTTTCTTTCTCTGAACCAGCATTTGTTGGGCAAAATAACCACC
>CAZHLQ010000237.1:0-6166 GCA_964533235.1 uncultured Gudongella sp.
ACATTTACCTTTTAATTATATTGTTTGGCAGATGCAGTGTCAACATAAAAAATCTCAAAAATAGGTTATTCTCTCATCATATAACCCTTTGCAACTTCAATTGACTAAACTAAAAGTTTACTAATGCACTACAAAAAAAACAGAACCTCCCGGTTCTGTATGGATGTTTTTTCTATTCTATGTTAACTATCTTTATTTTTAGCAGAGCCTCTTCTAGCAAGCTCTCTACATCAAGATTCTTTTCAGAATTTAAAATATCCTCAAGCTTGGGTTTTGTGACAGGATGCTTTGGAAGGAATACCGAACAACAATCCTCAAAGGGTTGTATTGATATATCGTAGGTTTCAATGTCCTTGGACCACTTGATTATGTCTACTTTATCCATTCCTATCAGTGGTCTGAGGATCGGCATATCAACTGATCTGTTTATTACATCAACACTTTGGATAGTTTGACTGGCTACCTGACCAAGGTTCTCGCCTGTTATCAGAGCGTCATATCCTCTTGGAGCTGCTAATCTTTCGGCTATCCTCATCATGAATCTTCTTGATAGTATGGTCATTTCGTCCTCAGGGCAGCATCTTCCGATTTCCTTTTGGATATTCAGAAGGTTAATACTGAATATCTTAAGTGGTCCAGTGTATCTCACCATAATTTTGGCAAGGTCGTATATTTTTTCCTCAGCTCTCTCTGATGTAAATGGATAAGAATGAAAATGTATGCAATCAATGTCCACTCCCCTTTTTGCCATCAAAAAGCCAGCTACAGGACTGTCTATGCCACCTGACAGGAGCAGTAATCCTCTCCCGTTGGTACCTACCGGCAGACCACCAAATGCTTTATCTCTTTTAGTGTAAACATAGCCGTTTTCTTTGACATCGATTCTAACTATTATCTGAGGATCATGAACGTCGACCGATAGATTCTTTGTATTATTTAAGATGTACCCTCCAATATCCCTTGATATTTCAGGAGACTTCAATGGATATCTTTTATCAGATCTGATCGTGTCTACCTTGAAAGTATACATTGTATCATCTTTCTCAGAATACTCGCTGACTGCTAAAAGTGCGGCTTTTCTCATATCTTCCATCTCAGTAGAAGTTCTGATACAGGGACTTATATACACAAGTCCAAACACCTTTTTAAGTCTTTTAGCTGCGAGCTCTTCACTACCTTCCAGACCTTCGATGTATATTTTACCCTGCTCTTTATATATGGTTAAATCTCCAAAATCATCCAAGGCTCGTCTTATATTTTTAATCAGTTTGTCCTCAAAATACTTTCTATTTAAGCCTTTGAGAACAACTTCTCCCAGGCTAACGCTTAAAACCTTGTCCAACTTATCATCTCCTCATGATGCTTCTAATTTCTTTTGCGGCAGCAATTATTTCTCCTGCTGCTATCCTTATATCGTCCTCTGTGTTTTCCCAAGAAAAGCTGATCCTAAGTGTACCTTCAATACAAATATCGTCTAGATTGATCGCTTGAAGTACATGGCTTTTACCAAAACCCTTGGAAGAGCATGCCGAGGTTGTTGACACATATATGCCTTGGTCTTCAAGAGTATGGACCATGATTTCTCCCCGTGTTCCTGGAATAGAAATATTTAGTATATAAGGTGAAAACAAAGAATTCAATGGTGAATTTATGCTTATTTCTGTTATATTATCTGTTAATATTTCGATCATAAGCCTCTTAAGCTTTTCTACATGTAAGGTCTCTAAAACAAAATCTCCCGATATTAAATTAAGAGCAGATGACAGTCCAACAATACCCGGTACATTTTCAGTTCCTGACCTTAATCCCCTCTCTTGATTACCTCCAAATATCAGCGGCAAAATATGGGACTTGGTACTAAGATATAATCCCCCTATACCTTTTGGTCCGTTGATTTTATGTCCACTGAATGCATAGCTGTCTACTCCCCATGCTTTAAGTGATACAGGTATCTTTCCAAAGGATTGCACCCCATCAAGGTGCAGATGTGGTTTTGACTCGGATTCTCTAATCACATTTCCAATAGTCTCAATATCTTGGATAATACCGATCTCGTTGTTGACATGTATGACTGAAACCAATATAGTATCTGATCTTAGTGAGCTTCTTAGCTCCTCGATATCTATCCTACCGAATTGATCACTTTTTAACCAAGAAACCAGATAACCCTCTCTTTCCATTGCCTTCAAAGTATTCATAACAGCTGGATGTTCGATTGATGTCGATACGATATGCTTGCCCCTGTTCGATCTAGCTCTTATTAATCCCTGAAGAGCAATATTGTTGCTCTCGGTTCCTCCTGAGGTAAAAAATATCTCGTTCGTCTGTACCCTTAAAAAGTCAGCTACTTTTATTCTAGATTCTTTTATGAGTTTTTCAGCTATATGTCCAAGTCGATGTAAGGATGAAGGATTCCCAAAATCATCCTTCATAGTTCTTAAAACAGTTTCGATCACTTCAGCCCTTGGACGGGTAGTGGCACAATTATCAAGATAAATCAAATCCTCACCTCTTAATACCCCAACTCTTCATTGACCAAGTAAATAATGATCTTGCCAACTCCGCCTGGTTTTTTATTAACTACAGTTTCAACGTTACAAATCCTTTGTGGAGAATCACAATCGCTGCATACGCCTGTAAATACACAGGGTGTTGTTAAATTAAGTCTCTTTGCATTCAAAGGAGCAGCTATATGCTCTATTCTATAAATTGCATCTCCATAGTTCCTTACCAATTTATTCTTACCCGCTACTATATATACTCGTTCGTGGCCGTAAAACATTGAGGCAACTCTATTTCCTGTTCCATCTTTATTTATTAACTTTCCATCCTCTGTAACAGCATTCGAGCTTGTTATGTACACTTTAGAGGTTGCAGCGTTCTTCAATGCTGAGCTCTTATCCTCAGCTCTCCAATGCCAAAAAACAGAATTTCCTCGCTCCGTCAAAAGGTCATAAATCTTTAAATCCTGGAGAGTGATAGAACCTCCCAATCCAACTGTTTCGTCTAAACTTATCTCTTCAAGTAAAGCAGCAGCAGCTTGTTCCTTAGTATTAAAAACCTTTACCTCAAAACCATTTTTTTGCAAGGATCTAACAGCTTTATCCATAATATCTCTCCTTTCACATGTTTGACTCCTATCATTATATCCAATATTATACTCAGTTTAAACTGTTTTCTGGCCTAATGATAATAGGTATCAATATGTTGTTGCACTGCGATTTCATATTTGTTATAATCTATATGAGGTTATCCCCCTGGTAACCTCGAGTTAGATCTCTATTCCCAATACCCCTTTTGAACGGTTTTGTTCCATCCTATATAAATAGGATGAAAGACTCCAGATTTGGAGTCTTCTTTTTTTGTATGTTTCGTGATACTATTTCAATTGGATACTAGTAACTTTGGAATCCAAGTACCCTAAACAATAACGGAGGATAAGATGAAAAATAAGCTTGCTATGCTTTTCACAGGTGGTACCATAGCTATGAAAATCGATCCAGAGCTTCATGCAGCTATCCCGGCTCTCAATGCAGATGAGATCCTAAGTATGATAAAAAATGTGGAGGACATTACAGATCTTGAAATAATTAACTTCTCAAATCTTCCCAGTCCTCATATTACTCCTGACTTAATGATGAAGCTTTACAAAAAAACTAAGGAGCTAACTGAGGATGAATCTATAACAGGGATAATAATCACTCATGGAACCGATACCCTTGAAGAAACTGCTTACTTGCTTGATCTATTGCTCGATACACCCAAGCCAGTTATCCTTGTTGGTGCAATGAGAAATTTTTCTGAGCTTGGGTATGATGGTTCAAGTAATCTGGCAGCGGCTATTTGTACTGCTCTTTCACCGAACTCAATTCGAAAGGGCGTACTCGTAGTAATGAATAATGAGGTAAATGCTGCTAGCCAAGTAACAAAAACTAACACTCTTTCACTTGATACATTTAAATCACCTGAGTTTGGTCCACTTGGTATTGTCGATAATGATGAAGTAATTTATTATAGGAATATGCCCGAGAGACAAACAATCAAAACGAATAATTTAGAACGTAAAGTAGCACTTATCAAAGCAGTGCCTGGTCTTGATTCAGAAATAATCTACTTCTACATCAATTCAGGATATAAAGGCATAGTTATTGAAGGATTAGGCAGGGGCAATGTCCCACCGCAAATGATAGACGGCATAAAGCTAGCGATTCAATCAAGTGTTCCCGTTGTTCTAGTATCAAGATGCAACACAGGCAGGGTACTTTATACTTATGGTTATGAAGGAGGTGGAAAACATCTTCGTGATTTAGGAGTAATCTTTGGAGGAAACCTACCTGGGCAAAAAGCTCGGATAAAATTGATGCTAATTCTGGGTATGACATCTGAAATAGATAAGGTAAGGGAACTATTCGAAAACACAAACTAATCGTTAATAAAAAGAACAAACCTCAGATTTCGCATGAATCTGAGGTTTATTATTTTCTATCATTTTTCATTATTTAAAAATCCAGAAGCATCCTTAGATACCTGTAGTATGATTTCTATCCATCTATCTTTATTTTCCTTGGTAAACCTTGTATGTGGACCGGATATTGAAATACAGGCTAAGACCTCACCGTTAGTGCCAAAAATCGGAGCAGCTATACATGATACATCCTCATCTCTTTCCTCTATATCAAAACCATAGCCCTTATCCTTTATCTCTTTTAACTCTAATAGAAGCTGTTTTTTTGTGGTTATAGTGTTCTTAGTAAATCTAGTCATTATGTAATCCTTAAGTATTTCCTCTCTCTTAACATCATCCATGTAAGCAAGGAATATTTTACCTGAAGCTGTACAATGTAGTGGAGCAGTTGCACCGGTTTTAGTAAACATCTTAATTAGTTTGTCACTTTCCTCCTGAGCAATGTAAACTATAGACTTCCGATCTAGTACTGTTAGATTTGATGTCTCCCCTGTTTCTTTTTTGAGTTTAGTTAAAAATTGTCTAAGAGCTGTTCCAAGATTATTCTGACTGAAAGCTTTCATGCCAAGCTGCCATAGCTTCAAGCTTAATTGATATTTTTTTGTTCTCTCATTTTGAGTTATGAAATTAGATTCCTTTAATGTGTTAAGTAAATGATAGGTTGCACTTACTCCATAGCCAAGTCCGTCGCTGATTTCTGTAGCGCCCATTTCTTGATCTGACTCAGCGATGTAGTTTATAATCTCAACTGCTTTTATAACTGAACCAATAGTTTTTCTCTGTTTTGTCTCCATATTCACTTAAGCTTCCCCCTGGTAATATGATATAATCATTTTATACTATTTTTCCCATCAGTAAAAGAGTTAATTGTATCTAATAAAACTTAAGGAGTTCTTATGGAAATAATTAAGTCACTTATAACACCAGATCCCGGGATGTTTGAGGGAATTGATCTTAACAATCTATTGCTTATTGATATAGAGACAACCGGGCTATCAAGTAAATACAACTGGATTTACATTATCGGTATAACTTACTATGATCGTTCAATTAATAAATGGTTTATTGAGCAGCTATTTGCTGAAAATGCATCACAGGAAAAGAGTATTCTACAAGCTTTCCTATCCTATCTTAATGAAAAGTCTGTAATTACGACCTACAATGGAGATACGTTTGATATACCATTTATTAAGACAAGAATGGATAAATACGGATTAAAGATGCCCTCTGCTGTGTCCTATGATCTCCTCAAACTCTTAAGGGCTAATTCTCTTTTTATGCACTTCCCAAATTATAAGTTGAAGACAGTTGAGCAAACCCTTGGAATTTTTAGAGAGGATATATACTCTGGTAAGGAATGCATTGAATTTTATAAGGAGTATAGCAGAAATGGGTCAGATATAATGAAGCAGAGAGTGTTGAAGCATAATTACGATGATCTCCATTCCATGCCAAGGCTATTGAGACTTATTGAGATAATAGAAAATAAAAGAACAATCCATATTCCAAACAGTAAATATCCTACTAAAATGCATATAGAAAGTCTTAATATTGTTGGAGAAATGCTTACTATCAAAGGGATTTACAGCTCTAGCTACAAGGTACCAGTCCGAAGCTATATGCATAGCTGGTCCCTCGAACTGAAAGAAGATAATACGTTCACAATAAATTACGAATTGATACATGCTAAAAGTAAAGATG
>CAZHLQ010000238.1:0-2144 GCA_964533235.1 uncultured Gudongella sp.
GGCCACCTGATAGCTGGGATGGGTAGGCTTTCGCCTTGTCGGTCAATCCAACTCTTTCCAGTAGCTTCATCGCCTGCGCTTCTGCTCCTTCCCTGCTCATCTTTTTTACTGTCATCGGTGCCAAGGTTATATTATCCAGTACATTTTTGTTGTTGAAAAGATTGAATTGCTGGAATACCATGCCCATCTTCTCTCTCAGCTTATACAGATTATGTCCTGCGCTAACTAACGATTCTCCATGGAAGAGGATGTCTCCTCCTGTTGGGGTTTCAAGTCTGTTCAAACATCTTAAAAGAGTTGATTTCCCTGCGCCGCTTGCTCCGATTATTACTACCACTTCGCCTTTTTCAATGGTCAAGTTTATTCCCTTAAGTACATCCTCCTTTGAAAAGCTCATGGTCAGCTCTTTTACTTCGATTATGGGAGTACTGGATTTATTATCTTTCACTTGCTCTCATCCTCCCTTCCAGAACTCCGATCAGTCTAGATGTGGTGAAGGTCATAGTAAAGTAGATCAATGCAGCTACTATAAGTGACTCGAAGTATCTATAGGAGCTGCTGTATACCTGGGAGGTATTGAACATCAACTCTGTTATACCTATTACCATAACGATGGAGGATTCTTTAATAAGCGTTACAAACTCATTCCCGAGAGCAGGCAATATATTTTTGATTGCTTGTGGAAGAACGACATTTTTCATAGTCTGCCATTTGTTCATTCCAAGGGATAAAGCTGCCTCAGTTTGCCCCGGATCGACTGCCTGTATTCCTGCCCTTACTATCTCAGCTATATAAGCAGCTGAGTTAAGGCCTAAGGCCAGAATGCCTGAAGCAAACCTGGGGAAGTCAAAACCAAGTCCCGATATGTTGGGTATCCTGAACCCCATCTGAGGCAGTGCATAGAAAACAAAGAATATCTGAACAAGAAGTGGCGTTCCTCTCACAAACTCAACATAAGCTGCAGATATAAAGCTTATAGGATTGATCTTCGCATAGAAAGGAGCGTTTCTACCTTTCTTCTTTGAGAGAAAAGAAAGCGGATGGAACTTTGAAAGTCTCATCACAGCAAGTATGACCCCAAAGAACATACCTATGACAACTGTTGTCAGGGAGAGTATGAGAGTAGTTTTGGAGCCGTTAATAAACATCGGAAAATACTTGGAAAGATATGAAAAATTTAGTTCCATTGGTGTCCCCCTAGATTGAATAAGAACAAGCGGACCGGGAATCGATCGGTCCGCATGGGTTTTCTTTTATTAGTCGTTTACTATTTGGTCCTTAGCCAGTTCAATATTGTGGTCGTATAGCTTTTCTACTGTCCCATCAGCCATAGCCTCTAAAAGCACTTCATTAACAACTGCTGCGAGGTCTTCTGCTCCTTTTGCCATTGTAATTGCTACTCCACCGCCGGCGTCAGGTACAGAAAATTCTGCGATCGCCAGTTGATCAGGCATTGCGGATACATAGCAGTCTGCAACCGGTGCTTCAACGCATATTGCATCAATATTTCCTGTCTTTAATTCCTGGATCAGGGTACTGACTTTTGGTAATATGAGGTTTTTTGAATCTGTAAACTCTTCAACCACTAAGCTGTTCTGGACTGTACCCATCTGAGCTCCTATGGTTTTGCCGCTGAAGCTTTCCTTTGTCCCAAATGCAGCTGCATTTTCCTTAAGTACTATAAAAGTGTTTGTTGATTCATAATAAAGCTCAGAAAAATCAATAACTAGCTTTCTTTCATCAGTAGGAGTCATTGAGCCAGCTATGTCTATGGTACCTGCTTGAAGGGAAGGTATAAGTGAGTCGAATGCCATCTCAGATGTCTTGAAATCTACCCCTATCTTATCAGCAATAAGCTTACCCAGGTCAACGTCAAGACCAACACCAACTGATTTTCCACCCTCTATAACTATGAACTGGAATGGCGGATAGGTTGATTCTGTTCCTAAAATAAGTACTCCTGCTTCCTTGATTCTGTCTATGTTTGGCGTTTCTGATACAGGCTCTGTTGGCTGAGGAGCAGGTGCAGGTTCAGCCTTAGGTGCACATGCGGTCAATGCAGATACTGTAAGCAATAATATAAGTAGTACGGACAATGCTTTTTTCATTTTTATTCCTCCCTGGTTTTTTTTATAATATTTAGT
>CAZHLQ010000239.1:0-1550 GCA_964533235.1 uncultured Gudongella sp.
GACATTCCTTACCATATCCTCGACCGGGAACAGGTCACCCAGTACGCGCTGATGGACATTGTCTGGACCCTTCAGGTTTACCTGCAGTGTGCGCCTGTCCTGCAGCAGCGTGGCAACAGCAAGGCGCTTGAGTTCGAGAACAAGCTAATCCTGCCCCTCTGGGAAATGGAGCGCGTCGGGTTCAAGATCGATGTGCCCTACCTGAAGCAGGCCAAGCAGGACATGCGCAGCTACATCATCGAGAGGAGGCAGCGGCTGAATGAACTGGCAGGTGAAAAGCTGGGCATCGGGCAGCATCAGAGAGTTAAGACTATCCTGGATGCAAAGTATCAGGTGGCCTGTGCCTCCACCAATTCCGAGACACTGTCCCGCATTGAATCCGATCTTAACCATTCCGAGCCGGGCACTCCTGCTGCTGAATTCATCGCGGTACTGCAGGAGTTGCGCACCCTTGAGAAATGGTATGCTACCTACATTCTCCGTTTTCTTCAGGATCTCACCCGTGGCGATCACCTGTACACTCAGATCAACCAGGTGGGCACGGTGTCCGGACGGGTCACTTCGGATTTCCAGCAGTTCCCGAAAGATCCGATTCAAACGATTGACGGCCGCGAGATCTTCGCACCGCGTAAAATGGTAATCGCTGAAGGAGGCGACTATGACGGCCTGGTTTACCTGGATTATTCTCAGATTGAGCTACGGCTTCAGGCCATGTACACCATCCTGGTCGGCCGTCCGGAGCCCAACCTCATTGGAGCCTATGCTCCGTATGCTTGCTTTAATGAACGCGGTGAACTATTCGATTGTCGCAACCCAGCGCATGTCCAAACTTGGGATCAAGGTTGGTACCTGGACGAAGCTAAGACTCGCGCATGGGAACCTATTGATGTCCATGCGGCTACGACTTGTTACGCGTTTGGTATTGAAACAACCCATCCCGAGTTCAAGAAACTCAGGTACCATGGCAAGCGGATTAACTTCGCCAAGAACTACGGAGCCCAGTTCAACCGGATCAAGCAGATGTTCCCCGATTACACCGACGAACAGATCCGGCAGATTGACGAATCGTATTACAAGGCTTTCCCCGGTGTTCGCGCTTACCATGACTACTGTAATCGTCTGGCCCGCCAGCAGTCCTATGCTACGAATATGTTTGGTGTTCGTTATTACAATGTCAGTGGTCATAATCTTATTAACATGCTGATCCAGGGTTCATCTGCTTTCTTCCTGAAGTGGAAGATCCGTGAACTCTACGAGTATTCCAAAACCCATGGCATCCGGTCTCGCTTCCAGATGAACATCCACGACGAACTCAGCTGGATCAAGCACAAGGATGAAGCTGAAGTCTTCTTCGAATTCAAGCGGATCATGGAAGACTGGCCGGACACCATCATCCCGATTGTTGCGGAGATGGAATTCAGCCGCACAACCTGGGCCGACAAGAAAGGAGTGCACAGCGTGAGCGACTTATGGCCACAAACAAGCGCAGCATCCAGGTCTACCTGAGTGAAACCGAGTACGAATACCTGAAGCAGCGAGCTGCACAGGAA
>CAZHLQ010000240.1:0-1913 GCA_964533235.1 uncultured Gudongella sp.
GTCCCTGACGCGCGCGTTCACGCGCCACCGAATCGAGCCACGCGATAGGCGAGCACTGGAACGAGGACCGTTGCGGGCTCTGACAGCCGTTGCTACTCTCTTCCTCGTGTTCCGTTCCTGACGCCAGTTCCACCAAGACACGTCATCGAGCCTCGCGAACGGAAACACCCATGCCTTCTGACCTTCTCACCATCGCTCTGCCCCCGGCCGGCCACCCGCTCTCTGGTCGCCCCTCCGGACAGCTCATACCTCTCGATCACGCTCAACGCGACGAGCTGGCGCGCCTCTACCTTGCCAGCTACCCACCCCAGGTAGGAGCCGAGGACCTCGCGGACGCCCTGCGTGAGATCGATGCGACGTTCGCAGGCGAATTCGGAGTCGTGCGATCGGATGCGAGCTGGGTCGCCCAAGCTGGCGGCAAGCCAGCCGGCGCAATCCTCGTCGTAGAGCGGTCTATCTGGGACGAGCATCTCCACGGCCCCTTCATCATCGATCTGTTCGTTGACCCCGAAGCCCGAGGGCTTGGCTTGGGAAAGTCACTCGTGTTGGCTGCCATGGCAGCCTGCAGGAACGCTGGAGACCACCGGTTGTCACTTCGGATCGGGGAAGCCACGTCTGCAGCGGCGCACGGCCTCTACCGCCGCCTCGGCTTCAGTCATATCGAGTAGCCGATCGCGCAGCTGAACCGGCCGCGGGTCCGTCCGCACGGGTCGTAGTCCTCCTCGGAGCGAGGCCAGCCACGTTCCCCATGAGATCCCCTGAGGGATGTCGGCAGGGCAGCTCCCGAGGCCACGCGTCCAGCAACGAGTTCACGAACAGACAATACGGCGAAGGCGATGGCGTGGCGCCGGCGGTTTGCTGCAGAGCCGGACAGCTCGTGGGTGCGTGAGGCCCGCCGGTGGTCCCAAGTGGTGACGGCGTCCATGGGAGCCTCCAGAACGCGAATCACGGCCGGAGGGCTCTCCCCCGGCCGCGCTCGCTCCCGGCGTAGCTGAGCTGCGGACTTGTCCAAGGAGGTAGTTAGTCAGAGGCCGAGGATCAGCTGGGCGACTCGTTGGATACCGGTGACGGGGTTGTGGAGGTTAATGGTCGCTGGCAGGTTGATCCGGAAGCTCACGGACTGGGCGTCGACGTGCTGGTGAGTGACGACGTCATCGCGCCTCAGCACCTCGACGGCGGTGTCCCCCATGTCGTACCCACGCACGAATGACGGCGTGAATGAAGTGGTGAAGGGGGCGTCGTTCGACATGGTGGCGTGGTGGTAGCCGAAGCCCGACTCCGATCCGTAGGCGGCGATGCGCGCCAAGAAGTCGTCCACTGCGCCGCCATTGCCAGTGCTTTCGAGCCGGTCCACCAGCCGCCGGACGACTTGCGGGACGGAGAAAGAGTTGGCGCTGGGTTCAGACCGCTGGAGCCCGACGCTGACCAGGAGCAAGCGGTCCTCACCGGGCACTTCGTCAGTGGCCTGCGTTGGTTCGATCTGGTGGACGCCCTGCACAGCGTGGCTGGACGTCGTGCTGGTGGTGGTCTTCACCTCGACCCCAGTTCCCTGCCATGAGAAGTCACGGGCGGAACGACGCCAGCCATCCCATGACTGCGCGATCTGCCCGATGATGTGGTCGTCGGCCTGACGGAACAGGGCGTCCAGAAGCAGGAGTTCGCCCGCCAGCCCGAGGAGTGCTGACTCAGAGAGTGCGAGCCGCTTGATGGCGAGCTCCATGATTGGCTCAGTCACAGCGAAGGCGCGCTCGAGGTCCTGTTCCGCTTCTTCGCGCAGCAACTCGGTGCAGATGAAGGCTCCCACCTGGTCGTAGTGACCGAAGGCGGGCAGGAGGATGCGGCTGGCCTGGAGGGGGGCTCCGTTCTCGCGGTGCCAGGAGTGGAACTGGATGGCGACCCTCAGTGTCCTAGTC
>CAZHLQ010000241.1:0-10555 GCA_964533235.1 uncultured Gudongella sp.
ACCGGAGAGATCAAGGAGGGTTACAGCGCAGACCTAATAATTTGGGACCTGGACAAACCCTCAACAGCAGTGGCATCTGATCCACTTGCAGCAATTATTTTCAGCGGGACGTCAGAAAACATTGAGGCAGTAATGTCTAAGGGAACATTTGTAAAGCAGGATGGTAAATTGAGGCACGACGTATCTGAGGACATCAGATATCTTAAGAATAGGATGAAGGAGCTGGAGGATTCAGAGGGTGAGGAAACCAGCCTAAGGTATTAAAAAATAAAAGGAGTGATAAGATGACAACACCACACAACAGTGCAGTTAGAGGAGATATTGCTGAAACCATATTATTACCAGGTGATCCATTGAGAGCGAAGTTCATTGCAGAGAATTTTCTTGAGGATCCGGTACAGTTCAACACTGTCAGAAACATGTTCGGCTATACCGGGACATATAAAGGCAAGCGTATTTCAGTCATGGGGACTGGTATGGGAGTACCTTCCATAGGGATCTATTCCTACGAGCTGATCCATTTTTACGGAGTCAAGAACCTTATCAGGGTTGGGTCTTGTGGAGCCTTCCAGGAAAACCTAAAGCTATATGACGTAATAATCGGCATGGGCGCCAGCACAAACTCAAACTATGCAGTTCAGTATGGACTGCCTGGGACATATTCGGCCACAGCATCATGGGACCTTCTGTACAAAGCAGTCAAGGTTGCAGAGCAGAAGGGTATACCAGTTCACGTTGGAAACATCCTTACCAGTGATATATTTTACTCTGCGGATACAGATTCGACGGCTAAGTGGCAGAGCATGAACGTTCTTGCAGTCGAGATGGAGTCCTTTGCTCTATACTGTAACGCAGCTCATGCAGGAGTAAACGCCTTGACTATATTGACAGTAAGCGATTCCATTGTAAATAAGGAGGAGACTACTCCTGAGGAAAGGGAGAAGAGCTTCACCAGGATGATGGAGATCGCATTGGAGCTTGCTTAATGAAGGCGTGGGAGATGGCTTCTCAGCTGTATAGAAATGCAAAGCCTGTCATTCTTGACGAGGAAGAGCAAACCTGGGAGGTCATGAAAACAGTATCCGGGTTTTACGATCAGCTTGCAGGCCTCGACTGGAAGAGCAACGTTCCAGGCTCGGGAGCTCCTGAAACCATAATGGTAGCAGCAGTGCAGGCTCTTGAAAATAGGGGCTACTCAGTGGAGGATTCAGAGGAGCTCCTTAAGGAAGGACTGAAGGCCTTTGATGAAAAGGACTTTATAAAGCTGCATCAGGTATCTGCCTTGATGCGAAAGCGGATCATGGAAGCAAAAAAGGATCCCGGGTCAGCATATTGGAATTACAAGCAATATGAAAGCTTTGAGGAATATGTAGAAAAACTAGAATTCCCTGAATACGAGAAAACTGATATTCCAATGGAAGCCCTGAGGGACAAGATAAAAGCTGCCTGGCTTTCACAGCTTATTGGAGCTGCGATGGGCACTCAGCTTGAAGGCTATACCAGAGAAAATCTGAAGGAAGCCTTTGGAGACTTTGACTTCTATCTTCGCGAGCCTAACACCTACAACGACGATTTGACGTTCCAGCTTGCATTCCTTGAGGCATTTAACGAAAAAGGGACTCAAGTGACTTCACTGGATATCGCGCTGAAATGGATTGGACTTGTACCGGCTGGATGGTCTGCTGAGGAATTTGCCCTGAGAAACATCAAGCAAGGCATATTTCCTCCAGAAAGCGGAAGATGGAACAACCCTTTCAATGAGTGGATAGGGGCTCAAATGAGGGGAGCGATATGCGGTATGGTAGCTCCCGGTGATCCAAAACTTGCTGCAAGGCTGGCTTGGACTGATGGTGAGGTTTCTCATTCAAACAATGGCATTTTAGGAGAGGTATTCAATGCAATCATGGTCTCGATGGCGTTCGTAGAAACCGATACCAGGAAGATACTTCTTTCAGCGATCGAGCTTATCCCCAAGGACAGCGAGTACCGTTCAGTACTGGACTTCGCACTTCAAGCCTGCAGGACCAGCGGTAATTGGGAAGCTGCAATGGAGGAGTGCGAGAAGAAATATATACGCTACAATTGGATACATTCATACCCAAATGCTTGTGCTGAAGTAGTCGCTCTATATTTTGGAGAGGGTGATTTTACCAAGACACTTAAGATCATAGCCCAGGCAGGGGTTGATGTGGATTGCAATGCAGCACAGATAATGCCCATAATCGGCATCCGGGAGGGAACCTCAGGGATACCTGAGAGGTATATGCATGAGGCCTTCCTTGAAATAAAAACCTATATGCGCTTTCCAAGATCATTGACCTTGGAAGAGCTGGTTGATGCAACGTTAGAAAATGTAGTTAGATAAAAAACAGGAGGGAAACTATGAAAAAAGCTTTGGCATTACTGTTGATCCTTACCATGGCAATTGGCCTTGCGGCCTGTGGAACCAGCGCTCCGGAAGCACCATCAGGCGGCGGTGGCGAGCCATTGAGAGTTGCTCTGCTTCTAAACGGTACTTTGGGAGACAAGTCCTTCTTCGACTCAGCTGATAGAGGACTCCAGATGGCTAAGGAAAAGTATGGCGACCAATTTGAGTTCGCTACAGTTGAAATGACTACTGATGAGACTAAGTGGCTCCCAACTCTTTATGACTATGCAGACGATGGGACCTGGGACATAATAATCGTCGGGACATGGCAGATGGCAGAGCCGTTGGCAGAGGTAGCTCCTCAGTATCCGGACCAAAAATTCTTTATATTTGACCAGGATATGGATTATTCAGCCGGAGATTTCGGTAATATCTACTCAATCATGTACAAGCAAAACGAGGGCTCGTTCCTTGCAGGAGCAATAGCTGCAAGACTTAGCGAAACCAAAACCATAGGCTTCCTTGGAGGAGCTGAAAACCCTGTAATCAACGACTTCCTTCTTGGTTATATCCAGGGAGCCAAGCATGTTGAGGACAACGTAAAGGTCGTTGTATCCTTTGTCGGCAACTTCTATGACACTCCAAAGGGTAAAGACCTTGCACTTTCACAATATCAGCAAAATGGCGTGGACGTTGGATTTAACGTGGCAGGACTTGCGGGGCTTGGACAGATAGATGCTGCTCAGGAGGTAGGAAAGCTTGCTATAGGCGTAGACTCTGACCAGGCACTTATTCTTGGTGAACCTGCAGCAAACTTTATCCCGACTTCAATGCTTAAGAATGTAGACCAGTCGATATTAAGAGCTATCGATATGGAGTATGAGGGCAAGGTTCCTTATGGTGAGATCGAAACCCTTGGAATAGCAGAAAATGGAGTAGGGATCGCCGACAACGAATATTATCAGAAGCTGGTACCACAGGAGGTAAGAGATGAGGTAGCTGAGCTTTCTGAAATGATCCTAAGTGGAGAGATAGTCGTTGACACTGCTTTTGGAAAGACAAATGAAGAGATCCAGGCAATAAAGGATTCAGTAAAATAATACCTCTGGCGGGAGGAATAGCTAAGCTGTTCCTCCTTCCTTTAGATTTAAATCTTCAATGATCAAAACAAGGATAGCTTGAAAGGACGAAGGCGGTGAAAATATGACTGATGTTTTACTTGAGATGAAGAATATCGTCAAGATCTATCCAAATGGAGTAGTCGCAAACGACAATATCAACCTGTCGCTTAAGAAGGGAGAAATACACGCTCTCCTGGGAGAGAACGGTGCAGGGAAGAGCACTCTTATGAAGATCCTGTTTGGGATCGAGACTCCGGAATCAGGGGAGATCATCCTGAATGGGAAGAAAATCAATGTTAGAAATCCTCTGGAAGCGATCAAGCTAGGTATAGGTATGGTGCATCAGCATTTTATGCTGGTACCAAGCTTTACTATAGCTGAAAACATAATATTGGGAGTGGAGCCTAAAAAGGGAGTCTTTACAGACATTGATAAGGCTGAGGAGCTGTCCGGAAAGATTGCCAGGGAGTATAATTTCAATCTGGATGTAAAGGAAAAGGTAGAGAATCTTCCTGTGGGCATCAAGCAAAAGGTGGAGATCCTTAAGGCATTGTACAGAGGAGCAGATATACTTATACTTGACGAACCAACAGCTGTACTCACACCCCAGGAAACAGAGGAGCTGTTTATCCAGCTGAGAAAGCTTAAGGACAAGGGACACACAATAATATTTATCTCCCATAAGCTCGACGAGATCAAGGAGATATGCGACAGGCTGACGATCATGAGAAATGGGAAGAACATGGGCACCTATGAGACCTCGGACCTGACTACAAAGGAAATATCAAGGCTTATGGTTGGCAGGGACGTAGTAACGAAATTCGATAAGTCGCCCTTGAACCTAAGGGAACTGGCAGTAAGGATAAGGGATCTAGAGGTGTGGAACTCTGCCGGGACAAGGAAGGTAAATAGATTGAGCTTTGATGTCAAGGAAGGAGAGATCTTGGGGATTGCCGGGGTTGAGGGAAATGGGCAGAGTGAGCTTGCTCAGGTACTTGCGGGTCTAATAGAAAATTACAAGGGAGAATACAGTATTTTTGGATCATCAGCGAAGGGAATGAGCATAAAGGATCTTAGAGAGAAAGGCATGTCTTATATCCCCGAGGACAGGATGACCTATGGAATCGCGGAGAATATGGATCTATTAAGCAATCTTTTCGCTAACCAATACGACAAGGAAAAATACTCTGGGAAGGTATTCCTAAAAAAGAAACCTATGGAGCAGTCTGCAAAGGAGCTTATCAGTCATTTTCTAATCAAGGCAGGCTCTTTTAAGACCAAGGTAGGGATGCTTTCAGGTGGTAACATCCAGAAGGTAGTAGTAGCAAGGGAATTTTCAGACGATCCAAAGGTTATAATAGCAAATCAACCAACAAGAGGGATAGACGTAGGAGCTGCAGAATTTATAAGGAAAAAGCTCCTTGAGCTGAGAGACAAGGGTTGTGCCATAATCCTGATATCCGCAGACCTTAATGAGGTAATGGAGCTTTCTGACAGGCTTGCAGTAATGTATAAGGGAGAATTTTCCGGAGTTTTCAAGAATGTTTCCTCATTGACTGAGGAGGAGCTTGGAAGATATATGCTGGGAATAGAGAAGGACGAAGGACTGGAGGGGATAGTGTATGCTTAAGAGCTCACAATTCAACACATTCAGAACCGCACTATCCATTTTGATCGCACTGATGCTATCCTTCATTGTAATATTTCTTGTAAGTGATCAGCCTGTAGAGGCAATAGTGAGGATGATAACAGGTCCTCTTTCAAGTAAAAGGCTATTTGCAAATGTTATAGAGCTGATGATCCCCCTGATATTTACAGGAGTATCAGTAAGCATAATGTTTTCCGCAAATCAGATAAATCTTGGGGCGGAGGGAAGCTTCCATTTGGGAGGATTAGTAGCTGCAGTCGTAGGTCTTATGATCCCCATGTCTCAGGGAGTGCACCCCATTGCCGCAATACTGCTGGGAGGATTGACTGGGGCTGTATTTGCTGCGATCCCGGCTATCCTGAAGATATTTACTTCCGCAAGTGAACTTGTATCTTCCCTTATGCTTAATTATATTGCTCTGTTTCTGGGGAATTACGTGCTGAGCTATCATCTTAGGGACACAACGGCGGGAGCGTTGACGTCACACCTTTTACCTGAGACCGTCAAGCTTCAGAGTATAGTTTCAGGGACGAACATACACGTAGGTCTTTTCATTGCACTTCTGACAGCCTTATTTGGATATCTTTTTCTTTTCAAATCCAAGCTGGGGTATATGCTCAGGATCTCAGGAGAAAACGAGAAATTTGCTAAGTATGCAGGGATGAACATCCTGACAGTGATCCTTATATCGCAGCTTCTTGGAGGTTTTATTGCAGGGATAGGAGGGAGCATCCAGCTCCTTGGAATGTATAGAAGATTCTCCTGGGCAGCACTCCTAGGCTATGGCTGGGATGCGATAATCGTTACCACACTGTCAAAAAAGAATCCTATCTACGTTCCGTTAGCTGCATTTTTCCTTGCATATATACGGATCGGAGCGGATATAATGTCTCGCTCTACTGACGTTTCACCTGAGATAGTAGCAATAACCCAAGGAATAATAATAATCCTGATAGTAGCTGAGCAATTCCTGTCCAAGTACAAGCACAAGCTTGTGGCACGAGAAGCGAGGCTGCAGATGGAAGCGGAAGGAGCTGAGTGAAATGAGTATAACTGAAATCCTGCTTTCGCCAGATTTCCTTTTTGTAGTTCTAAGAGTTACAACTCCTATATTGTTTGCTACCCTGGCTGTTACGATTGCCGCAAGATCCGGAGTGTTCAATATAGCTATAGAGGGTATAATGCTGATTGCTGCTCTTGTTGGAGTAATATTCTCAGCAAAGCTACAAAATCCATGGCTTGGACTTCTGGCTGCACTTATAGCCGGCGGAGCCATTGGCATTTTGCTGGGAGTTTTGGTACTTCGGCTAAAAACTGATGCTATCCTGGCTGGAGTTGCAATAAACCTTATGGCATCCGGAGGGACTATATTTCTTCTGTACCTTGTTTCAGGAGACAGGGGAGTCTCCTCATCCCTGAAAAGTCTTAGTCTGCCTAATATAGCAATACCAGTTATAGAGCAGATACCATTCCTCGGAACTGTGCTCTCAAGGCATAATGTACTGACATATCTAGTATTCATAATGGTCGTGATAGTTCACCTGATGCTTTATAAGACACCTCTTGGGCTTAAGATCAGATCTGTTGGAGAGAATCCTCATGCAGCAGAATCCGTTGGAATAAATGTTCATAAGATACAATACATCGCCCTGGCAATGAGTGGAATACTTGCTGCCTTTGGCGGAGCATTCCTTTCCATGGGCTACCTGTCCTGGTTTACCAATGGAATGACTGCAGGAAGAGGATATATAGGTCTTGCTGCAAATGCCATGGGAGGGAGTACGCCAATAGGAGGCCTGGTTGTATCGCTTATATTCGGAGTTGCAGATGCTATGGCAAATGTATTTCAGACAGGTGCCAGCCTGCCTTATGAGCTGGTACAGATGATACCTTATATAACGACAATTGTGGGTCTTGCAGTATACAGCCTTAATCGGAAAAAGAGACAGGAAAGGATCATTAATAAATAGGAGGAAGATATGGAAAAGAGAAACATAATTATAGACTGTGATCCGGGGCACGATGACGTAATGGCTCTGTTGCTTGCACTTGCCCATCAAGATGATCTTAATATTCTTGGAGTCACAACAGTGGCAGGCAATCAGACGCTTGAGAAGGTTACCTATAACCTAAGGAGGCTTTATGCTTACCTTGGTATGAGGACTCCAGCAGCAAGCGGCGCTGCACGGCCAATAATAAGAAAGCTGCAGCTGGGAGACGACGTTCACGGAGTAACGGGCTTAGACGGCTGGGAGTTTCCAGAGCCCGACTTTCAGTTAGATTCAACCAACGCCGTCACCTTTTTACGGGATAAGATTATGGAGGTGGAGGGTATGGTCACACTAGTACCTGTGGGTCCTCTTACTAATATAGGACTTCTTTTTTCAGTGTTTCCTGAGGTAAAGGAAAAAATAGAGCTGATTTCCTTGATGGGTGGCTCTATTTACGCCGGGAATAGAACACCCCATGCTGAGTTCAATATATTCGTCGATCCAGAGGCAGCAAAGGTTGTTTTTGACTCAGGCATACCAATAGCGATGAGCGGACTAGAGGTGACTCATGAAGCAGCAATAACAGACTCTGAGATCCAGGAATTAAGGGAAAGTGATGGAAGGGTCTCAAGGATGTGTGGTGAACTATTGTATTTCTATACCAGATACCACAGCAGAGAGGGCTACAGCTCGTATCCTCTCCACGATGTCTGCAGCGTGTTATATCTCCTAAAGCCTGAAATATTTAAATGGAAGGATCTTCAGGTAGACATAGATGTATCTGACGGACCACACAGAGGCAGGACTGCTGCAGACAACAGAGAATGGATGAGATATGATAGACCAAACGCTCGTGTCCTTCTCCACATTGACAGAGATGAATTCATCAAGACGTTGAGAGAGGCATTTGAGAAGCTGGACAAGGTGACCGCTTAGAGTGATAAATGGGAAGGTGGTATTATGACTGACAGGATACGAGAGTTACTCGAAAAAAACAAAGAGGGAATCATAAGCCTTGGAAGGAGACTGTTTGAGAATCCCGAGCTTGGCTATAAGGAGTTTACCACTAGAGAGCTTCTCCTTGATTACATCAAGGAGATTGAGCTTACAGGCTTTGAAGCTTATGCCGTAACGGGCTTTAAGGCGACCATAGGGAAGGGTAAGCCTCATATTGCGCTCTTGTTTGATATGGACGGGCTTCCGACCAAAGGCCATAGGTTGGCTTCAAATGAGGATCTTGCTGCACATTCCTGTGGACATAATGCCCAAATGGCACTTATGAGTGCAGCCTTCAAGGTAATTGCAGAAAGTGGGCTGCTCCAGGAGGATGGAGGAACGGTTTCACTTATAGCAGCGCCAGCAGAGGAGTTTGTCGACTTTGAATACAGGAAAAACCTTATCAAGGAAAGAAAGATCAAGACGTTCTCAGGCAAACAAAACATGCTGTCGGCAGGAGCCTTTGACGATATTGATCTTGTAATTGGAAGCCATGGCAATGGTCTGCCAGGGGCTGTAATTGAGACAGGGACAGCCTCAAATGGATTTGTTGCAAAGACTGCGATCTTCAAGGGGGTATCAGCGCACAGCGGGGCATATCCGCATTTAGGTAGGAACGCCCTTAATGCCGCTATTTTAGCTATCCAGGCAGTGGGGCTATTAAGGGAGACATTTCAGGATGATCATCACATCAGGTTCCACCCGGTTATCAAGGAGGGTGGAGATGCTGTAAATACCGTGCCCCACCGGGTAAAGGTCGAAACCTACGTAAGAGGCACTACAGTAGAGTCAATAAGGGATGCAAATGAAAGGATAAACAATGCCTTCATACATTCTGCTTTGGCAATGGGCTGTGAGTGTGAGATCGAGGATATTCCAGGTTATCTTCCAAGTAACTACTTTGAAGGCCTGGACACCTATTTCCACAAGCGAGCACTGGAATATGTTGATGAAAATGATCTGCTGACCGGAGGAAGAACCTTCGCATCTGACGATATAGCAGATGTATCAAACCTCAAGCCTGTGTTGCACTTCGGCTTCAGCGGCTTTGGAGGTAGCTACCACGGAGCAGACTTCCATATACTTGACGAAGAAAAAGCATACGTAGAGCCAGCCAAGCTGGTTGCTTTGACTGTTGCGGACATTTTGAAGGATAAGGACAAGCTTAAGGAGAAGCTTGCTGCCTTTAGACCGACTATGACTAAGGAGGCATACGTTAATAATTGGCTGGGTTTGAAGCAGGAGGGATCGTGATGTACGATATCCTTGTAATTGGGAGCATAAACGCAGATCTGGTATTTGATACAGAAAGGCGACCTGAGCCAGGGGAGACGGTCCTGGGGAATAGCTTTATAACAGTTCCAGGGGGCAAGGGAGCAAACCAGGCAGTGGCTGCAGCAAGACTAGGAGCTAAAGTTGGATTTATTGGGTGTGTAGGTGAAGACACAAACGGAAAATCGATGCTTGAGAATCTGAGAAGCCAGGGAGTAGACACCAAGGGCATAAGAATTTTAGAGGGCGTTTCTACAGGAGTAGCTGGAATAATTCTGTCACAAGGTGAAAACAGCATAATCGTAATTTCGGGAGCAAACCATTTGTTAACGAAAGAAATCATAGATGAGAAAATGGAACTGATCTTAGCTTCCAAGCTGATATTGCTCCAGCTTGAGATACCAGTTCCAACTGTGGAGTATGTAATAGATATTTGCAGCAAGAATGGGATCCCAGTTATATTAAATCCTGCTCCTGCAGCTGATATAGGAATGGAAACCATTAATAAAGCGTCCTTCATAACTCCTAACGAGTCTGAACTAAAGCTCTTGTTTGGAGATAGCCCGATAGATGAATTATTGAAGCAGAATCCCAATAAGCTTATTCTAACCCAAGGGAAAAATGGGGCATCCTATCACGACGGAGAAAGGCTGGTACAGGTCAAAGGACACCCTGTCAAGGCTGTGGACACTACAGGTGCAGGAGACACCTTTAACGGAGCTCTTGCAGTAGGCATTGTTGAAGGGATGGAGCTGAAGAGGGCAGTAGATTTTGCCAATAAGGCAGCCGCCATAAGCGTAACAAAGCTAGGAGCTCAGGGCGGTATGCCGGGGAGGGAAGAACTGACAATTGACGATTGACAATTGACAATGAACAATGAATACCCCTCCAATGAAATACAACAAAATCAAAGTAGGGGCGACCATTGGTCGGCCGCTAAGAGCCAAGAGCTAAGATATATGGTCCTTCGCTAGCGCTTGGAATGACTGAGTTTTGTCATCCTGAACGATAGTGAAGGATCTTATCTTCTCCTAGTAGCCTTCCACTTTCCACTAACCACTAACCAACTGTCCAACTGTCCAACTTCATGGAAACATGTTTTCACTAGTCACTGTTATCTATTCACTGGTTCTAATGCTGCCTTTCCCCGATATAATAC